>JAJPXX010000162.1 GCA_021205225.1 Lachnospiraceae bacterium | reverse complement strand
GTGAAGGATTCGGTGATTCTTCTGGAGCAGTTGCGTACCATTGACAAAAAGCGTCTCAAGGACTGGGTCTGCCACGTCGACTATGAGCTTCTAGAGCGGGTCGATAAGGCTTTGAAAATCAGCCTGGAGCTGCAGCTGATGCCCGATTTGCGCGCACCGGCACAGGGGCAGGGGCGAACCCGGATCGCCTGCGGCAGCGTGAAAAACGGCCAGGAGCTGTTTACATAAAGCTCCGGCAGGAAATGACCCAGGAAGACAATCCGAAAAGCGGGATTCTATTCTACAAAGGCGGCAGACCGATGTTGCTCTTGACGAAATACGGGGAAAATGCTATTCTAACAATACTGGAATTCGCCCGGCTGCGTATTTTGCCATACGCCAGGGCGAAAACGGGTTGCAAAGGCTTATCCAGTGAAATAGAAAGAAGGAGTATATTCGGTTATGTCAGGACATTCAAAATTTGCGAATATTAAACACAAAAAAGAGAAAAATGACGCCGCAAAAGGAAAGGTATTTACCATTATCGGCCGCGAAATCGCAGTGGCAGTGAAAGAGGGAGGCCCGGATCCGGCGAATAATAGCCGTCTGCGTGATGTCATTGCGAAAGCGAAGGCAAACAATATGCCAAACGATACCATCGATCGCGGCATTAAAAAGGCAGCCGGAGAGATGGGAAATGTGAATTATGAATATGTGACCTATGAGGGATATGGTCCCAGCGGTATTGCGATCATCGTCGAGGCGCTGACAGACAATAAGAACCGCACTTATTCTAATGTCCGCAATGCGTTTACCAAGGGCAGCGGCACGATTGGCACTCAGGGCTGTGTTTCCTATATGTTCGATAAAAAAGGACAGATTGTCATAGACCGCGAGGAATGCGAGATGGATCCGGACGACCTGATGATGATGGCGCTTGACGCCGGAGCAGAGGATTTTTCGGAGGAAGAGGACAGCTTTGAGGTACTTACCGATCCGGATGATTTCAGCGCGGTTCGCCAGGCTCTGGAGGATCAGGGGATCCCGATGGCATCCGCAGAGGTCACGATGATCCCGCAGACCTATGTAAATCTGACCGATGAGACAGATATTAAGCAGCTGAACCGGACGCTGGATCTGCTGGACGATGACGACGATGTACAGGCGGTCTATACGAACCTGGAAGAAGAGTAAAGCCATAACTTACTTTTTATAAAGGATGATGTCAAATGAAAGAGGAACTGTCCGAGATTGAAGGGATACGTAAGCTTCTTGACTGCTGCGGGGGCAGTGAAGTGATGCAGCTTTTCCAGAAAAAGACATATACCGATGCGTTCCAGAGAATGTATCAGGAGCATCTTGCTGTTTTTGACGCGATTGAACACGGTTATCAGACAGCAGAGGATAAGGATTCGTATCTGACGGCACTCGCGGACGCCCTGACTGCGTACGCGACAGAAAAAGTGGACGCCTGTTCCCGGAAAAATAAAAAAGAACATCTGCAGATGGATCTGAATATGACGATGGCAGTTTTCGTATTGCCAATGGTACTGGAATTCCATGGAGATTCCTCCCAGCCACTGGCTGAAAAAATGACCGAGTCCTGGAAACGCGGCTTCCCGAAGACGAATCTGCAGGCTGCGCCTTATACGTCGATAGAGGATGGCTTTCATAAGACCTGGTGCTACATTACGACGGCCGTCTGCCGTACCTTTGATAAGCCGGACGACTGCTATGAATTGAAGACTCTGCGCGAATACCGGGATACTTACCTTGCGGACAGCCCCGGCGGGAAGGAACTGATTCAGGAATACTACGATGTGGCGCCGAGCATTGTGAAGCACATCGACCAGCAGCCGGATTCCGGCGCGATCTACTATTCCATATGGGAAGAGTGGCTTGCTCCCTGCATTTCCATGATTGAAACGGGGCAGAATGAAGAGTGCCGGGAACATTATACAGAGATGGTACATACTTTACAAAAAAAATATTTTCACTGATATCTGCATCAGCTTTCCGGCATGGGAGGCTGATGTTTTTGTATGAAATCTTTTTTTCCGGATATACTGTTATCAATCCGTGTTTTTACAGGGTGAAACCAGGAGAAAGGAGCGGTAGAAATGGCAGGACAGGAACAGCCGGAGAAAGAAAAACGGGAGCATACGGAAGAAAAGAGCAGTCAGGAAAAGGAACAGAGGGAGGCAATCCGGGACACCGGTGAGGTAGCGCTGCACGGGCGGATCCATCTGCTGAGCGTTATCGGGGAAATCGAGGGACATGAGTGCCTTCCGAACAACTCAAAAACAACGAAGTATGAGCATGTGCTGCCAAAGCTGGCAGCAATTGAGGACAGCCCGGATATTGACGGCCTGCTGATTCTGTTAAATACAGTAGGCGGAGACGTGGAGGCGGGGCTGGCGATCGCAGAGATGATTGCATCCTTAAGCAAACCGACGGTTTCCCTTGTGCTTGGAGGCAGTCATTCCATCGGTGTTCCCATCGCAGTCTCAACGGATTATTCGTTCATCGTGAAAACGGGAACGATGGTGATCCATCCGGTGCGTATGAACGGTACTGTCATTGGCGCACAGCAGACATATGATTATTTCAGGCAGATGCAGGATCGCATTCTGGGCTTTATTTGCGATCATTCAGCTGCTACCATGGAGCGCCTCGAAGAGATGATGCTGGATACAGGAATGCTGACAAAGGATCTCGGAACCATTCTGGTCGGCGGTGAGGCAGTCCGGGAAGGGCTGATCAATGAAGTGGGCGGCATTGGTGAGGCATTGAAAAAGCTTTATTGCATGATAGGAAAAGGCCATCGGAACGATCTTTAAAACGAAAATAAAAATTTCTTGTACCCTACTAAAATCTCTGCTATAATAAATACCAGTATGCGCACGGGCAAGTAAGCAGGCTGAAAGCTGCCGCTGTCTGTGCCCGGCGCACGGGCATACGGTCAGAGCCGATGCCCCGATTATAATACCATATAAGAATGTGTAAATATGCATTCATATTTTGCTTTGCAGCGATTCAGGGCAGCGGCTCTGAACCGTTACAAATAACATTATGCGGAGGATGTTATGACAGTTTTACAGTCTATTTTTCTGGGAATCGTACAGGGGCTGACGGAATTTCTTCCGGTCAGCAGCTCCGGCCATCTTGCTATTCTGGAAAATATGTTCCATATCGAGACGGACGGAGGGATGCTTTTCGACATCATGCTTCATGTGGGGACGCTGCTGGTTGTCTTTGTGGTTTACCGCAAGGATATCTGGAAGATGATTTGTGAGGCAGTGTTCATGTTTGTGGATATTTGCTCGAATCTGAGGATTTTCCTGCTGAACAAAATACATAAGACTTCCCTGAAATATAAAAAGGTCGTTCACAATAGCTACCGGAAATTTGTTGTTCTGGTCCTGGTTTCAACGGTCCCGACCGGCGTGATAGGGGTTGTAGGGAGTGATCTGATCTCTGAAGCGAGTGAAACGCTGCTGATCCCCGGCATTTGTCTGCTGATTACAGCGGTTCTTCTGCTGATGGCGGATACGGTGCGGGAAGGCCATAAGCTGCCGCGAGAAATCAGTTATCGGGACGCGCTGATCATTGGCGCGGCGCAGGGCTGCGCGACTCTGCCGGGGCTTTCGCGCTCCGGGACGACGATTGCGGTCTGCCTGCTGTGCGGGATGGATCGCCGGTTTGCTGTGAAGTATTCTTTTATTTTGTCCATTCCGGCTATTATGGGGGCAGCTGTGCTGGAGATTAAGGATGTGATTGCAGAGCCGGTCGTAATGAGCCAGATTGGCGTCTATGCGGTTGGTATGGTATTTGCGGCGATCGTTGGTTATATCTGTATTAAGACCATGCTTGTCGTGGTGCGGAATAAGAAGTTTGTCTACTTTTCCGGTTATTGTGCGATTGTCGGTGTAATTGCGATTGCGGGGCATTTTCTTCTGTGAGAATCCGTTTGGCTGACAGGCGCCGGGAAAATATCTGCATCCGGAAGGGGGATGCCAGATAGCAGCAAATGGACGGAGGTTGCGGACGGAAGGAAAGGGGAGTATCTGATTTGGCATCAAATGCGTTAAAAAAGACTGCGGCCGCAGGCACGAAAAAGAAGCCTGCGGCGTCCGGGTCAAATACAAAATCAAATACAAAATCAAGTGCAAGGACAAATACAAAGTCTACTGCAAAGACAACAGCAAGCGGCAGCCGTGGGACAAAAACGAAAACGGCTGCTTCTGTTTCTCAATGCCAGAATTCCGATCCGACACAGGATTTTGCCGCTCCCCAGCCGAATTCTCTGCTTGCTCGGGAGGCGCTGCTCTGGCTGATTTTGGCTGCGTGCATTTTTATTTTTATCAGTTATCTGGGAATCGGCGGATACGTCGGCAATGTAATTTCGGATATCTGCTTTGGAATTTTCGGATTTTGCGCCTGGTTTTTTCCTCTTTTATTGTTTCTGGCGTGCGCGTTCTGGATCTCGAATCGCGGGAACCGGCTGGCAGGGGTCAAGTTTGGCGGCTGCATCGTGTTTTATCTGTGCCTGTGCTGCTTTGCGGCACTGATTGAGGGAAAGTATGAGGGCGTTTATTATCTCGGAAAGCTCTACGCGCGCTGCGCGGCCAACAAGGCAGGCGGAGGAGTCGTTGGCGGCACTATCGTTTATTTTCTTGCTCCTGCCCTTGGAGCGGCGGGAGTCGCGGTTCTTCTTGGAGTATTTGCCCTGGTCGCGCTGGTTCTGGTTACGCAGAAATCCCTGATCGGCGGCGTAAAGCGGCAGGGAGACCGGGTCTATCGTTCAGCGAAGGAGTCTTCCAGGAAGAGAAAGGAAGAACAGAAGAAGCGCCGGGAATGGGAACAATTTGAGGATCTGCTCACTCCTGAACCAGGGACGACAGAGGATTGTTTTGATCATACGGCGACAAAAGCGCTTTTGAATGCCGAATATACCAGCACCAGCAAAGATAAAAAAGAAAAAAAGTCTGCGCGGTCGTCCGCATCGGAGGAACGCCAGCTGGATATCTCTGTGATGTTTTCAGAGCCGACGGATGGGCGGCGGCATCACCGGCAGACCGAAAGCACGGCGAGAAACCACAGGAATACCAGAGAGTCCTCCCGGACTGCTGCGGGCACACACGAGATTTTGCCAAAAGCATATCCTCCGGCCGCGGCGAATGCTTCCCGACGGAGTGCTTCAGATGAAGATGATAGCGGCACACGAGCAAAAGAAAGAAGCAGTGCCAGAGACGAGACGAATTACATTAATTTAGAGAAAGAGAGCCGCCTGGTGGTGCAAAAGACAGAGAACCGAACGATTGTACCAGAGCTGGGACAGGAAATATTTCCTTTCCATATCGAAGGTGTCGATGTGGAAGAGGGCGCAGGGGAACAGCAGCCAGATCCGGTTATTACCAGAAAAACCGCGCAGACTGCGCAGACCTCAGAGTCTTTGCCCGAACAAAAGGAGGCGCAGGAAACTGCCGGCTCCGACGGCAAAATCAGGCGCAACCCCCGTTCTTCTAAGCAGGAGATCGCGGAGGGGATTGCGTCTGTGGAAGCAGAAGCAGCGGAAGCGGCGAAGACGGTTCGTCCGGAATATGTATTTCCGCCGCTGGATCTTCTAAAAAAAGGAAATCATAAAACCAGGAAGGGGCAGGAACGGGAAATCCGGCAGACTGCCGCAAAGCTCCAGCAGACCCTTGATAGCTTTGGCGTGCATGTGACGGTGACAAATGTGAGCTGCGGACCGAGCGTGACGCGGTATGAGCTGCTTCCGGAGCAGGGAGTGAAGGTGAGCCGGATTGTCTCACTTTCGGATGATATCAAGCTGAATCTCGCGGCCGCGGATATCCGTATTGAAGCGCCGATTCCGGGCAAATCTGCTGTCGGAATTGAAGTGCCGAATGCGGAAAACAGTGTCGTACCGCTCCGTGATCTGCTGGAATCCAGTGAATTCCGGAATCATAAATCAAAGCTGGCGTTTGCCACCGGCAAGGATCTGGCTGGTAAGGTGATTGTTTCTGATATTGCGAAGATGCCGCATCTTCTGATCGCGGGCGCTACGGGATCCGGTAAGTCGGTCTGCATCAATACATTGATTATGAGTATTCTCTATAAGGCAAAGCCGGAAGAGGTCAAGCTGATCATGATCGACCCGAAGGTAGTGGAGCTGAGCGTTTATAACGGCATTCCGCATCTGTTTATCCCGGTTGTGACCGACCCGAAAAAAGCGGCGGGCGCTCTGAACTGGGCAGTGGCTGAGATGACCGACCGTTACGCGAAATTTGCGGAGGTTGGCGTTCGCGATCTGAGGGGCTATAATCAGAAAATTGAGGCGCTTAAGGATGTGAATGATCCGGAGAAGCCGGAAAAGCTTCCGCAGATTGTGATCATTGTCGATGAGCTGGCCGACCTGATGATGGTTGCGCCGGGCGAGGTGGAGGATTCTATCTGCCGTCTGGCACAGCTCGCGCGGGCGGCGGGCATTCACCTGATTATTGCTACCCAGCGGCCTTCCGTCAATGTCATTACCGGACTGATCAAGGCGAATATGCCGTCAAGAATCGCATTTTCCGTATCCTCCGGCGTAGATTCCCGCACGATCATTGATATGTACGGCGCGGAAAAGCTGCTGGGCAAAGGAGATATGCTTTTTTATCCGCAGGGTTATCAGAAGCCCGCGCGTGTGCAGGGCGCTTTTGTTTCAGACGAGGAGGTCGCAGATGTGGTCGATTTCCTGAAGAACAGCAACAGTAGCTTTGCGAGCAGCTCGGATATGGAGCAGCAGATCGCAAAGCTGCAGCAGGCTTCCGTGTCCGTGAAAGCGGCGGAGGATACCGACGAGCTGTTTGCGGACGCCGGGAAATTTATCATCGAAAAAGATAAGGCGTCCATCGGTATGCTGCAGCGTGTCTTCAAGATCGGCTTCAACCGCGCCGCGCGGATTATGGATCAACTTTCGGACGCCGGAGTGGTCGGACCGGAGGAAGGCACGAAACCGCGCAAAATACTGATGTCCGGCGAGCAGTTTGAAAATTACCTGGAGGAGAATTGAAAGTTATATTTCTGCGGCTGATGGGCGACAGCGTTCCACTTCGGTTGGCGCTAAACAGACATCCACTGGATGTTCAGCGCACGCCCGTCTCGAAATGAAATTTTTATGTTGACGCTCTTTCTCACTTGTGCTATAGTAGTTCAGTATGAATTCAGCCGATGCCCGGTATCGCGGATGCTCCAACCGGATTCCTGGTTTCTGGCGGTCATTGCTCCGGTTCATCGGGGCGGTTGCGCGTATGCGCGATTATAAAAAATATCAGGAGGATTTACCAATGATTTCCAAGGAAAAAAAGACAGCTATTATCAACGAGTATGCGAGAACACCGGGCGACACAGGTTCACCGGAGGTACAGATCGCGGTTTTGACTGCGCGGATTCAGGAACTGACCGCTCATCTGCAGGCGAATCCGAAGGATCACCATTCCAGACGCGGCCTGCTGAAGATGGTAGGTAAGAGACGTGGTCTTCTGGAGTATCTGAAGAAGACCGATCTGGAAGGATATCGTACTCTGATTGCGAAGCTCGGCATCCGGAAATAGTAAAATGAGAGGGCGGATCTCGATCCGCCCTCTTTGTGAGAGACTTTCATCCAGTGACAGCCGAGACCACTGAAAAGCAGACAGGCTTTCTGCCGGTTTTTCAGTAGTTTCGGAGCTTGTACTGGTGAATGTGTTTTATCCCCGCCTGGAATTTTGGAGCATAACAGGCAATGAGAATCAGACACAGGGCGTCAGTATCTATCTGACAGCCTGTGACAGACGATTACGAAAAAGGAGAATATCATGTACAAGAGTTTTTCAATGGAGCTGGCCGGACGGACGCTTACCGTCGATATCGGCCGCGTAGGCGCGCAAGCCAATGGATGCGCGTTCATGCATTACGGGGATACGACGGTGCTTTGTACAGCGACCGCTTCGGAGAAGCCGAGAGACGGGATTGACTTTTTCCCACTCAGTGTGGAATATGAGGAGAAGTATTACGCGGTAGGCAAGATTCCGGGAGGATTTAACAAACGAGAGGGCAAGGCTTCGGAGAACGCGGTTCTGACCGACCGTGTCATTGACCGCCCGATGCGCCCGCTGTTCCCGAAGGATTACCGCAATGATGTGACGCTGGACAATATGGTAATGTCGGTGGATCCGGCGTGCCGTCCGGAGCTGACTGCCATGATCGGTACTGCGATCGCTACCTGTATTTCGGATATTCCGTTTGATGGTCCCTGCGCGATGACGCAGATGGGACTTGTAGATGGAAAGCTGATCGTGAACCCGTCTCAGGACGAGTGGGACAATGGCGATCTGCAGCTAACTGTCGCTTCTACACGCGAGAAGGTCATCATGATCGAAGCCGGGGCAAATGAGATCCCGGATGATGTGATGATCGACGCGATCTATAAATGCCATGACGTGAACCTGGAGCTGAT
The DNA here is from genome assembly GCA_021205225.1 of Lachnospiraceae bacterium. Taxonomy (GTDB): domain Bacteria; phylum Bacillota; class Clostridia; order Lachnospirales; family Lachnospiraceae; genus Choladousia. The sequence goes on along the minus strand of JAJPXX010000162.1, from coordinate 8,455 downwards.
TAAATTCATCGATCAGATTGTGGCTGAGGTCGGTAAGCCGAAGCATGCGTATGAGAGCTGCGCGATTCCGGAAGAGCTGTTTGACGCGATCAAGGAGATTGTGCCGCCGGAGGAGATGGAGACAGCTGTATTTACGGATGTAAAGCAGGTGCGCGAGGCGAATATCCGTGAGATCACTGCGAAGCTGGAGGAGGCATTCGCGGATAAGGAAGAATGGCTGGCCGTTCTCTCTGAGGCGATTTATCAGTATCAGAAGAAGACGGTTCGCAAGATGATCCTGAAGGATCACAAGCGCCCGGATGGCCGTGCGATTACGCAGATCCGTCCGCTTGCCGCTGAAGTAGATATTATTCCGAGAGTGCATGGTTCCGCAATGTTTACGCGCGGACAGACCCAGATCTGCACGGTGACGACGCTTGCGCCGCTCTCCGAGGTACAGAAGATCGACGGTCTGGATGATAATATTGTTTCTAAGCGCTATATGCATCATTACAATTTCCCGTCTTATTCGGTAGGCGAGACTAAGGTCAGCAGAGGACCGGGACGCCGCGAGATCGGTCACGGCGCTCTTGCAGAGAAAGCCCTGATGCCGGTAATTCCGAGCGAAGAGGAATTCCCATATGCGATCCGTACTGTATCGGAGACCTTTGAGTCAAACGGTTCGACCTCACAGGCGAGCGTCTGCGCGTCGACGATGTCGCTGATGGCGGCAGGCGTACCGATCAAAAAGCCGGTGGCAGGTATTTCCTGCGGGCTGGTGACCGGAGAGACGGACGACGATTACATTGTACTGACTGATATCCAGGGACTCGAAGATTTCTTTGGCGACATGGACTTTAAGGTAGCCGGTACACTCGATGGTATTACTGCGATTCAGATGGATATCAAGATTCACGGTCTGACCCGTCCGATTGTCGAGGAAGCAATCTCCCGGACACATCAGGCGAGAGAGTATATCCTCAAAGAGATCATGATGCCATGTATCGCTGAGCCGCGACCGACTGTGAACGAGTACGCGCCGAAGATCATGCAGATGACGATTGATCCGCAGAAGATTGGCGATGTGGTTGGCCAGAGAGGCAAGACAATCAACACTATCATCGAGCGCACGGGCGTGAAGATTGACATCAATGACGATGGCTTTGTATCCATCTGCGGCACCGATCAGGCGATGATGGACAAGGCAGCGGAGATGATCCGGATCATTGTGACCGATTTCGAGGCCGGGCAGGTGTTTGACGGCGTAGTTGTCAGCATCAAGGACTTCGGATGCTTTGTCGAATTTGCTCCGGGCAAGGAAGGCATGGTGCATATCTCCCGCATCGCGAAGCAGCGCATCAACCGTGTTGAGGACGTACTGACACTGGGCGATAAGGTAAGAGTAGTCTGCCTTGGCAAAGACAAGATGGGCCGCATGAGCTTCAGCATGAAAGACGTGAAGCAGAGATAAATAATAAAGAAAAGAAAGCCGGGTCAATTAGCCCGGTTTTCATTACAGGTCGTCAATCGCAGATTGGCGACGCAGACCGGGTCATTTCGCGAAGCGAAATTTTAAATGGCCCGGTTTTCATTATAGGTCTCAAAGCTTTGCTCCATTTCTTTGAGAATATCAGCGTATTTGAGCAGCTCCTTTCGCACTTCTTCTTTATCCGCACGATCCTGTTTGTAGTTGATGCGGTGTTCCATGCTTGCCCAGAAATCCATACTCAGCGTGCGCACCTGAACCTCGACCGGATAATATTCGGTAAGCTCCACGTATCGAACCGGAATCCCAAGAATGATGTGATAGCTGCGGTAGCCGTTTGGTTTTGGATGGCGGATGTAATCCTTCTCCGTCACAACAATCAGATCATTCTGCCGCTTCAGCGCGTCGATCATCTGATAGGCATCCTGCTCAAAATAGCAGATCACGCGGATACCGGCGATATCCTGCAGGTATTCACGCGCGTTCGCCGGCGTCGTGTCATGATTCTGCCGGATGAGCTTTTCATCCAGACTCTGGTGTTTTTTGATTCTGGAATATACGGTGTGGATGGGCTTATTCGCTCCGTTACTGTAGATTGAATGGTTAAGGACGTCAAGCCGGGAAAGCAATAGATTCAGCGCGTCCTGATATGGTAAAATCAAATCATAATATTCTTCACTGGTCATCTGTCACAAAGTCCCCCTGTTTTGCATAAAATATTGGTAATACTTTACAAAGCAAATATGTTCAGGGTGTGTTCCGGATATTAAAAGAAATGAAAAATGGCGGAGAGAAAATCTCCGCCGGTAAAAAATCTATCTGATGGGTTACTGTTCTGTCTCATCCTGCTTTTCTCCTGGCCGGTATTGTTCCTCGCCAGTTTCAATCTTCCAGGATAGCCATTTTTGTCAATGAAAAAAGGAAGAATTCATTCCCTGCACAATGCAGCCAGATCCTCATAGAACCCCGGATAGCTGATTTTTACGCAGTCTGCATCGAGAATATCCATCTCTCCGGCGCAGGCGAGCGCGGCTACGGCAAAGCTCATGGCGATGCGGTGGTCTTTGTGCGGATCAATCTGTGCGCCGTGAAGCGGTCTGCCTCCTGTGATGATCATGCCGTCCGGTGTGGCTTCTACCGGACAGCCGATGCGGGTGAGATTCTCTGTCATGACGGCAATGCGGTCAGATTCTTTTACACGCAGCTCCGCAGCGTCCCGGATCACGGTTGTACCATCTGCAAAGGCCGCCAGAACGGCCAGAACGGGCAGTTCATCAATGAGTGTGGGGATCAGGCCGCCTCCGATCTCAACCGCTTTCAGAGCGCTGCTGCGCACCAGCAGGTCGGCGCAGGGTTCCGCGCCGGAATGGTCTTCATTGAGAAGAGTGATGTCCGCCCCCATCGCCTGGCAGACGCGCAGCATACCGTCGCGCGTCGGATTGATGCCGACATTTTTCAAAAGCAGTTCGGAACCTGGTACCAGCAGCGCGGCGGCGATGAAATAAGCCGCGGAGGAGATGTCCCCCGGCACATATATTTTCTGCCCGGTAAGAGTCGGTTCCGGTGCGACAGAAACGGTAAAGCCGCCAGAAGCCTCATCTGCCCCGGTCTGTAAGTCAGCGCCGAAATAGCGCAGCATCAGCTCCGAATGATTCCTGGACACCGCCGGTTCTGTGACACTGGTCACGCCGTCCGCATATAGTCCGGCGAGCAAAACACAGGATTTTACCTGTGCAGACGCCACAGGAGAATCATAATGCGCGCCGTGCAGCCGCGTACCGCAGATGTGCAGCGGCGCACAGCCATTTCCCTTTTCAGAAGAAATATCTGCCCCCATGGCAAGGAGGGGCGTTATAATGCGCCTCATCGGACGCTTTTGAATCGAGGCATCTCCGGTGATCACAGAGTCAAAGGACTGGCCTGCGAGAATACCTGACAGGAGACGCACAGTCGTCCCGCTGTTGCCCGCGTCGAGGATAGCAGAGGGAGCGTGAAGCCCATGAAGCCCCTTGCCGTGAACCAGCACATGACCGCCGCGGGAATCTTCTTCGAGCGTGATATCTATGCCCATCTGATGGAAGCATGCGATCGTCGAAAGACAATCCGCGCCGGTCAGAAAATTGGTAACTTCGGTTGTGCCATTCGCGAGCGCGCCGAACATGATGCTTCTGTGGGAGATGGATTTATCCCCCGGTATGGATAATTCCCCGCGCAGGGGGGAATGATAGTTTATTTTCATGGTAAACAGAAATTCCTTTCCAGTAAGTGAAGTGGCTATTATGAGACGACTAAACGCGCGATCAACGCTCCCAGACCTGATAGCCGCCGTCCCGCAGCACCTTCGCCGCGGCTTTGGAGGGCGCTTCTTCATAAAACGCAATCTGCAGCACCCCTTCTTCAAATTCCCGGCTGTGAACGATGCCGATATTCTTAATACTGATGCCATTGTCCGCAAGTACGGCGGCAATGGTAGAAATTGCGCCGGATTCGTCCACAATATCGCAGTAAATCCGAAAGGTTTTTTTGATGCTGCCCGGACTGCTTGATGCGAAAGAGTCCCGGTAGTCGCGTGATTTTTCGAACATTTTATAGATGTATTCGCCATTCTCATTGCACATGGCTTCGCGGGAAGCGGTCAGAAGATCAATAAAGGTATCCATGACCGATATGATGTTATCCGTATTGGTCATACAGATCTGTTCCCACATTTCCGGGGAAGAGGAGGCGATTCTGGTAATATCCTTAAACCCGCCGGCCGCGATCAGCTTCATCAGCTCGTCGTCAGAATCCAGATCATGCACCGTGTTCACCAGTGAAGCCGCGATCAGATGCGGAAGATGGCTGACTGCGGCGGTCGCAAAATCATGCTGCCGATAGTCGAGCACCAGCGGCAGTGCGCCAATAGACGCAGCCAGCGCGCGATATGTCTCCACCCATTCGTCCGGCGTTCCGGGGGACGGTGTAATGATATAATAGGAATTCTCAAACAGGTGCGCCTGCGAATAGCCCAGTCCGGATTTCTCAGAACCCGTCATGGGGTGTCCGCCGATAAAACGCCCGTTCAGCCCCAGATGCTCTGCCGCCTGGTGAATATCCGTCTTGACACTTCCGACGTCCGTCAGGATGCAGGCTGCCCCCACGATGGCTTTTAGCTGGTCGAGCGCAGCGACATTGCTGCCCACCGGAGCGCATAAAAAGATACAGTCACAATCCGCAAAGCGCGGATCAGACGGCGAATCACAGATGCTGTCAATCACGCCCTCACGGAGCGCGTCTCTCACAGTCTTTACCGTTCTCGTGTATGCCATAATATGGCAGTCGGACGCAGCCCGTTTCAATGCTTTCGCGAGCGATCCCCCGATCAGCCCCAGCCCGATAAATCCAAATGTATGCAGTTCCATATTTTTCCCTTTCCTGAATCAGCAGCAGCAATTCACAGCCGATAGCCAGCTCCTGCGCGTTAGTCATAATTGTACTATTTTAGGGCGGCAATGTCAAATAATTACCATTCTGTTTTCAGCTTTCACCAGGAGAATCGAAAATGCTATGACCATGTATAACAGATGCCTGAAAATGAAAAAAGCCGACGCCAGAGAGTCCGGCAGCGGCTGTAGGATCGGGATAATATGTGTGAAAAAGATCCTTTAGTACGGCACTAAAGGAATAGTTTTTTCTGAAAAGAAAATACGATATAATCCTTTAACACGGATGAATTCTACATCACAATGTTCTGTCTGTCAAGACGTGCAAGGGAAAATATTTGTTTTTTGGTCTCGTTCCGCAATATAATTTCTTGCATAAGAACACAATAATTGAAAGAACTATTTACGCCAGTGGTCAAATTCGTGGTCGAAATTTGGCCGCTTTTTTTACATCTACAGAGTAAAAAGTGCTCTGGCGGAAGCTGCACAGCAGGGTGCATAAATGGATTCCCGTTCGATAGCTTCTTTCAATTATATCATTACTATTCAGAAAAGCGAGGAAAAACACATGGGAAGACGCGGCGAAAATATACATAAACGAAGCGATGGGCGCTGGGAAGCGCGTGTAGTCTGCGGCCCGCCCGTAGAGGGCAAGACAAACTATAAGTATCTATACAGTCATACTTATAAAGGGGTCAGGACTTTAAAGAAAAATTACCTTTCAAATCTGAGTATCCCATCTGATTCTGTGCAGGATTATAGCATATCTTTTCCAGCGCCCATTTCGAAGCCGCCGGAGAATACAGCGACCACGAACGTAGAGAGGGCGACAGCGCCTGCGGCAGTCAACGAAAAAGAAGACGCTGTGCTTTTTCGCACCGTCGCTTTGAAGTGGCTGGCTACTAAAAAACTCTCCGTAAAGGAGTCTTCTTATGCCTCCTACGTATTTATGGTGGAAAAGCATCTTCTGCCGGAATTTGGCGACCTTACCATAAAAGAGCTGGACACCGATCGGATCGGAGAATTTTTACTTGCCAAAAAAAAGAATGGCAGCCTCAAAAACGGAAAACCTCTCTCCGATAAAACCGTATCCGAAATCAAAGGTACTCTGAACCGTATTCTTCGGTATGCAAAATCCCTCAATCTGATTCACATGGTGCCGGATTCCATGCCAATCAGTGTCAAGCAGCCGCCGATCGTCGTCCTTACAAAGCAGGAACAGGAATCTATTGAAGCAGAAGCAGTCAATGAAGATACGCCGTATAGCCTGGGGATATTGCTTTGTCTGTACACCGGTATTCGTGAAGGAGAGATTTGCGGCCTGCAATGGGCGGATTTTGACTGGGGCGATGAGACTGTTTCCATTCGCAGAACGGTATCCCGCATTAATAATGTTGATAAAGAATCAGAAAACAAAACTCAGGTAGTGATCGGAACACCAAAAACCATTTCCTCCATCCGTACGGTGCCGCTCCCGTCAGAGATTGTTCCTTATCTTAAAGAGCGTGCCGGAACAGACTCCATTTACGTAGTTACAGGAAACGAAAAATACATGGAGCCCCGTGTCTGCCGGGAACGCTTCAAGCATTTTCAGGAGAGAGCCGGAGTCAAATATCACAAATTTCATAATCTCCGCCATACATACGCGACGAATTGTGTGGAACAGGGGATTGATATCAAGACGCTCAGTGAAAATCTGGGGCATTCCGATGTAAATATTACCCTTCAGCGATACGTTCATCCATCTATGGCGTCGAAGAAAGCTCAGGTAAACAAACTGACCACATTTTTTACCAAAGACCAGGCGCGTGGCCCGAACCGGGGTCAAAATTACAAGTCCGGCGATCCAAACCAGGGGGGGGATCCGGGAATTTATGAGTGCGTGTTCCTTTAGTGCCGTACTAAAGGAACACTTTTGTACATATGGCGGTTCTGCCGCAGCTATTTGCCTGTGCGTGGCATATTATGTGCCATTGTAGCGCCAAATGGCACAGATGTACAGATTTGACTTTTTTTATAAGTCAGAATATGCCCATAAATTCCGGAGATTCGCACCATGTCGCTTCGTCGCTGCTGCCAATACCGGATGTCATAGCCAGAGCTTCGAGCCGCGCCAAAACAGGGCGGTATGGCGAAGCTATAAGCTTTGGGCAAAAAGCAATATGGACGGAGGCGGGGAAAATAGAAGTTCTGTTATATGATCATAACAAAACCGCATATGACGCTGCCGTGGATATGATGCAAAAGACCGGAAAAGCAGCGATTATCCATCCGACCGGGACTGGTAAGTCTTTTATAGGCTTTCATCTGTGCGCGGAGCATCCGGATACATCTGTCCTTTGGCTTTCCCCTTCGGAATATATTTTTAAAACGCAGCTCGAAAACCTGAGAACCGCGTGCGGCGGAGGGTCCGGGGAAGAGCTTCAGAATATCACCTTCTGCACTTATGCGAAGCTGATGCTGATGAGCGAAGAGGAGATCGCAGATATCTGTGCGGATGCTGTTCCGGGCTATATCATCCTGGACGAATTTCACCGCTGCGGTGCGAAAATGTGGGGGCAGGGAGTACGGAGACTGTTGGCCGCATTTCCGGATACGCCGATTCTCGGACTATCCGCTACCAACATCCGTTACCTGGACAATCAGAGAGATATGGCGGATGAGCTTTTTGATGGAAATATCGCTTCTGAAATGACCCTGGCCGAGGCGCTCGTCCGGGGCATTTTAAACCCTCCGAAATATGTATTTTCGGTCTACTCCTGGCAGAATAGTCTGGAAGCGTATGAAAAACGCATCCAGAAGACCAGAAGCAGGCTTGTCCGCGATGAGTGTGAGCGTTACCTGCAAGAGCTGCGCCGCGCCCTGGATATGGCGGACGGGCTGGACGTCATTTTTGATAAACATATGACAGACCGGACGGGAAAGTATATTGTGTTTTGCTCCAGCAAAGAGCACATGGATGAGATGATGCGGCATACAGAATGGTTCGCGAAGGTGGATCCGCAGCCGCGCATCTATTCGATCTATACCAGTGATCCGGGGGCAGGACGGGTATTTGATGATTTCCGAAATGACAATGATGACATGCATCTGAGGCTGTTGTATTGCATTGACGCTTTAAATGAAGGCGTGCATATCGAAGGAATCAGCGGCGTGATTCTACTGCGGCCGACGGTTTCCCCGATTATTTATAAACAGCAGATCGGGCGGGCGCTGTCTGCCAGCAAAAAGAAAAACGCAGTGATTTTTGACATTGTGGCAAATCTGGATTCTCTTTGGAGCATCAGTGCGATGGAAGAAGAAATGCAGCTTGTCACTGCCTATTACCGCAGCCTGGGCGAAAGCGAGTCCATCGTGAATGAGCACTTCCGAATCATCGATGAGGTGCGAGATTGCCGGGAACTGTTCGAAAAACTGAATGAGACGCTGACCGCTTCCTGGGATTTGATGTTTGGACAGGCAAAAAAATATTACCGGGAAAATGGCAGTCTGAATGTTCCGGCTCGATATATCACCGCAGACGGCTACGCGCTTGGAAACTGGATTTCCAACCAGAGGGCGACCCGCA
>JAJPXX010000154.1:16464-16962 GCA_021205225.1 Lachnospiraceae bacterium | reverse complement strand
GAGTAAACAGTATACAGACTTAGTTAAAATCCCGCAGATTCGGATATTCTTCGTGATCCGATGGATTTCATCATCTGTATCATCATCAATGTAATAGCGTCCGCACATTGTCCTCTCCGATCCATTTCTGAACTACAGTCATAAAGTTAATGGTTCCCATCCAGCAAACGATGCCTGATAAATTCGACATCTTCTCTGCTGCATCGACAAAAATCAAGCAGATATGTTTCCGCATCTGAATATTTCTGATGAAAATATTCGATGGTGCGATCCATATCCTCCGGCTTTGACTGGAGCATATAATCCTTGATCTCAATTCCGTTTGCTGCTGCCTGTTCTTTCTGCCGGGCAAACACATCTTTCATCCTCTTCGTTAATCTCATAATCCTCGTCGTCATACTCGTCCTCCGGTTCTTCTCCGGAATAATCATCTCCAAATGGACATGAAAAAAGAGCGGCTGTTTAAAGTCGCTCCTTTTTAACGTATTACTAATTAAC
>JAJPXX010000154.1:0-16454 GCA_021205225.1 Lachnospiraceae bacterium | reverse complement strand
TAACTCATACAATTTATTCTTTCTCATACATGGGCTGCCATGCTGCAAATCCTGCAAGAGCTTCGTCTGTACGATTGTAATAACGGACATCCTTATTTAGCTTTGCGATTTCCACCATATCATCGTCCGACAGCTTAAAATCGAGAATATCTTCCCATTCCCAGTCCTCCGGGACCACCCATTGGCGGCTCTGCTTGTCATCAGGCGCTTTGCATTGTACTTGTAATGTTTTCCAGCCGTCTTTTTTCAGCATTCTGCTACAATCCGCCCTGATAATTTTTTTCAACACACAACAAAAATATAGCAATTTCCAGTATTCCATGCTATACTGACAAAGAAATAAGGGGTTCGCAGCAAAGCTCCTACCTGATATAGAAAAACACACAGATTACACATTCAGAAAAAAGACAGAGGCGAACTATGGCGAATTTTGGAATGATTCTTCAGTACGACGGCACCAGCTATAATGGCTGGCAGCGTCAGGGCAATACATCAAATACGATCCAGGAAAAGCTTGAAAACATCCTGGAACACCTGTATGGGGAACCGATTGAGCTAAATGGTTCCGGACGGACAGATGCGGGCGTCCATGCGCTGCATCAGGTCGCAAATTTTCGAATTCCCCGACTGCTCAGCCGCTACACCTGCCAGGATATTCAGAATTATTTCAACAACTATCTGCCAGCGGATATCCGTGTCCTTTCCGTCCGGCAGATGGACGAACGGTTTCACGCCCGCCTGAACGCCACCGGAAAGCTTTATGAATATCGAATTGACTGCGGAGAGGTAGCCCGCATCTTTGACCGCCGTTACCTTTACCGCATCGAAGAACCATTGAATCTGCAGCGGATGCGGGAAGCCGCAGACGCTCTTACCGGAACACATGATTTCCGGAGCTTTTGCGCCAACCGCCAGATGAAAAAATCTACAGTCCGTACAATTCATGAAATCTCTTTTGAAAAAACAGACGGGATTCTGTATATCCGTTATTTTGGCGATGGCTTCTTATATAATATGGTACGGATCCTGACGGGCACACTGATCGAAATTGGCACAGGAAATATGCTGCCTTCCCAGATTCCAGGGATTCTCGAAAGCGCTGACCGCTCTGCAGCCGGCTTTACGGCGCCGGCACAGGCATTGTTTCTCGTGGACGTTTATTATGATGATATTTAAAATTTTTCTTCATTTTCTTTGCCTTTTTTCGTAATTGTATGCTATAATAGACGAACCCGTATAGAAAAATTATGACAAGAGTGACAATTTCCAAACCGATTTTGCTAATTTTTTCACCAGGAGGATCGAATCCGTGAAAAAAACAAAAAATCTCACGCCATTTTACGCGGTTGTTTTTTCTGTTTTTATCGTTTTCGCCATTGCCAGCATTGTGGTCTTTTTCCACTTTAACCGAAAAGAGATTGAAAACAATGCTCAACAGGTGATCAAAGACGATGTAGACAGCGTGGCTTTCCATATTAATTCGCTTTTTGAACTGCAGTATGATTTTCTGGAAGGATGCGCAGACTACCTTGGAAACAGTTCAGATACAATCACAGCGGATTTACTTCCGCTGATCGAAAATATTTCCAGCAGCAACAGTCTGTCCCTGATTGCCCTGATCGACGCAGACGGACATGCCTATTACAGTGACGGCTCTGAGAGTGATGTCTCTGACCGTGATTATTTTACAGCCTCCATGACCGGTAAGTACGCCCTCAGCGACCCCATTGTAAGCAGGGTAAGCGGAGCGACCCGTATCATCCTGAGCGTACCGATCTGGCATGAGGGTGAGGTGATTGGCGTGCTGGGCGGTTCCTATGACATTGACAGCCTGGCTCAGCTTTTATTTGACTTTTCCTCTGGTGAAACCGGACAATATATCATTTCCACACGAGAGGGTACAGTGATCTGTACCGTTCCCTCTGTCTCTTCTGAAGAAGAGGAAAACGAGACTGCGGCTGCAAAAGACAACGCCGCCGGGACGGAGCTTACGGAAAGTGAAACAGAAGCCGGGACAGATGAAGCAGATTCCAGCAAGCTTTCCGCTATCTTTGCGCTTTCCGCAAATGACAGTATTTTCACGATTTACAATCGTCTGGCTACCGTCCGTTCTTCTACCTACATTGACGAGGAGACCGGAAAGAAATCCAGCTTTTCCGCCGTTGCCTGGAGGAATGACTATACAAATGGCGTCTCCAATCTGGCCACCCTGAACCTGACTACGGAGTCTTACTACTGCTGCTATAAAGCACTTGGCGCCACGGATGACGCCTCCTCGGTTCTCAGTGACTGGATGCTCTGCTACATGGTAGCGGTTGATGACGCGCATGAAGCATACAGCACCTTTACCGCCTATGAAACCAAACTGTTTCAGGTATTAGCGGCCGGACTGCTTATCATGCTGCTGCTGATACTGGTTGTGACATTCCGGAAGCAGAAGAGCCTGGTACATTTCGCAGAGACAGATCTTCTGACCGGCATTAACAATAAAAAGACGACAGAAGAATACATCAAGCTCTGGCTTTCGGATGAGGCCTGCTATGGCACACAGGCTTTCCTGATGGTAGACATTGACCACTTCAAAGGTGTCAATGACGTCTACGGACACGCAGTGGGCGATATTGTGCTGAGTACGATCGGGCAGGGACTGAAAAATATTTTCCGCGAAAGCGATATCATTGGCCGGCTTGGCGGTGATGAATTCGGAATCTTCATGAAAAATGCCTCTCCGGAGATCGCAGTAGAAAAGGCGGAACAGATCAGCCAGATGGTACATGCGATCCGTGTGGACGCACACCCGGATCTGCTTCCGACCGTCAGCATTGGCGTGGCGCTTTTCCCGCAGCACGCCAAGAATTTCATGGATCTGTACAGGAAAGCCGATGCGGCGCTGTATATCGCAAAAAACAGCGGCCGTGACCAATACATTCTTTATGATATCCGGACGATGGAATAACAAAATATATGAAAACCCCGCACATGACTGACTGTCTGTGCAGGGTTTTTTTACACTCTTTTGCTGTTTTCGCTTCTGCTTAACAGATTTCTGCTCCCGAAGGCATCTCTTTTTCCGGCGTCATCAGCGACAGGTTTCCATCCGCATCCTCCGCACAGAGCAGCATCCCTTCAGATACCAGGCCAGCCATTTTCGCGGGCTTCAGGTTTACAAGTACCATTACCTTCTTGCCAACCATCTCCTCCGGTGAATATGCCGCTTTGATACCGGAAAGGATCTGGCGCACCTGATTTCCAATCTTTACCTGCGAACAGAGCAGCTTTCTGGACTTCTTTACCTCTTCACAGGCAATAATCTCACCAACCGCGAACTGAAGCTTATCGAAATCGTCATATGTGATTTCCGTTTTTGGCTCCAGAATCATCTCCTGCGTACTGTCTGCTTCCGGTTTACCACTCTGTTCCGCATTTTTCGCATCCTCCGACTGCTGTGCAGCCGCGTTTTCCTGCGGGCATGCTTCCCCAGACGGCTTTTGTGTTTGGACTGTCTGCGCGTTTTCTGCCAAATTCTGCGCTTCGAAAGCGGTTTTCTTCGCATTCTCCGCCTCAAATTCCGCCATCTGTGCTCTGCGGATCTCTTCTGCCTTTTCCAGCACAGTCTTTCCATCCAGACGCGCAAACAGGATTTCCGGTTTTTCCGTCACCTTTGTGCCGGATTCATAGAGACCAAACTGATCCATCTCCTCCAGCGTGCGCTTTTTCGCGTTCATCTGGTTCAGAATGCGCGCGGAGGTCTCCGGCATAAAGGATTCCAGCAGGGACGCGCCGATCGAGATACTCTCAATCAGATTGTAAAGCACCTCCGCCAGGCGATCCTTCTTCGTCTCATCCTTCGCCAGTGCCCACGGCATGGTCTCATCAATATATTTGTTGCAGCGCTTGAAAAGCGTAAAAATCTCCGTAATCGCGTCCGCAACGCGCAGCGCGTCCATCTTCTTCGTCACATTTCCCGGAACCGCCAGCACCGTCGCCTTCAGATCTTCATCTACCGGCTCCGCCGCGCCCGTCCTTGTCACTACGCCGCCAAAATATTTATTCGACATAGAAATCGTCCGGTTCACCAGATTCCCCAGCGTGTTCGCCAACTCGGAATTCACGCGCTCGGTCACCAGCTCCCAGGTAATCACACCGTCATTTTCAAACGGCATTTCGTGCAGCACGAAGAAACGCACGGCGTCCACCCCGTATACATCCACGAGGTCGTCCGCGTAAAGCACATTGCCCTTCGATTTGCTCATCTTCTCGCCGCCCTGCAAAAGCCACGGATGCCCGAATACCTGTTTCGGCAGCGGCAGCCCCAGTGCCATCAGGAAAATCGGCCAGTAAATCGTGTGGAAGCGAATAATGTCCTTGCCGATCAGGTGCAAATCAGCCGGCCAGAGCGTTTCAAACTGATCGGTACTCTGCCCTTCTGCGTCATAGCCGATGCCCGTAATGTAGTTTGTCAGCGCGTCCAGCCAGACATAAACCACATGCTTCTCATCAAACGTCACCGGAATGCCCCATTTAAACGATGTCCTTGACACGCACAGATCCTGAAGGCCAGGCAGCAGGAAATTGTTCATCATCTCATTTTTGCGCGATACCGGCTGAATGAACTCCGGGTGACGGTTGATATGGTCAATCAGGCGATCCGCATATTTACTCATTTTGAAGAAATACGCTTCCTCCTTCGCGGGCTTCACCGGACGCCCGCAGTCCGGGCACTTGCCATCCACCAGCTGAGACTCTGTCCAGAAGGACTCGCACGGCGTACAGTACATTCCCTCATACGCGCCCTTATAGATATCGCCCTGGTCATACAGCTTTTTGAAAATCTTCTGCACCTGCGCCTCATGATCCGCATCGGTCGTGCGGATGAATTTATCATACGAGGTATTCATCAGATCCCAGATCCGGTGAATTTCCCCTGCAACCTGATCGACATATTCCTTCGGCGTCACGCCAGCCTCCGCGGCTTTCAGTTCAATCTTCTGGCCGTGTTCATCTGTCCCGGTCTGAAAAAACACATCGTAGCCCTGCTCCCGGCGAAAGCGTGCGATGCTGTCCGCAAGAACAATCTCATAAGTGTTCCCGATATGCGGTTTGCCCGATGTGTAAGCAATCGCAGTCGTCATATAATACTTTGGTTTGCTCATGTTCTGTCTCCCTCCTTCATTGAAAAAACCGCCCTGTCTTCTGCACACAGTCAGAAGACGGGCGGCGCCCGTGGTACCACTTCTGTTCGTCTGCACACAAAACGCGGCACCCCAAAGCGGAAACGGATATCCGTCCCGCAATGCCGTCACGTCTGTCTGGCAAACCTCATTCCCGCTATAACAGGCGGACCTGTCGCGGACTAAAGACAGTATACACCATTCACCCGCGCCTCTCAGAAGCCATCTTCCGCATATTCTCCGGTATCTCCTCTCACCAGACGGAGCCTCTCTGTATCCATCCTCTATGCGTACTCTCTTCGTCACAGAATTTATCCAGAAACTCTTCTAAAAGTAACACAGGCGCAGATATCTGTCAAGGGGCGAAATTGTATACATTTTTACCTGAATAACACTCCTGTATCCGGCATATATTATCCTGAAAATATTTTCCGGAGTATGCCATGCCGCAATCAGTCAGCCATCCGGGAACGCCCTCTGCCGCAGATGCCTCCCGTTATCCAGATTCCACAGCCGCGGATGCTTCCGCCAGTACCAGTTCTACTCGCTCCGGCAGTCGTTCCCGCCGTCTCAGAAGCCTTTTTGGTTCCTTTTACCCGGCACTTTTCGCTGCCTTACTTACTCTCCTCATCTGTCATTTCATCACACACCCGCCTTCTTTTTTGCTGACCGAGGAACAGCGGTTCGTCGCGTTCACGGAAAATGTTTTCCGTGAAGAGCTCTGCGGAAGTACGCTGAATCTCCACTATCTGGTCGCAGATTCCTCCGCATACGGTCTGGAGGATGCGGAAATATCTCTCGGAAGCGCTTCAACAGAAGCGCGCGAGGCTTCCCTGGCCACGCTGGAAAACTATCGCTCCTCCCTGCTGGAATTTGATTATGACAGGCTTTCCGGGGAACGGCAGCTCACCTACGATGTTTTTCTGGCATATCTGGAAACAGAGCTGGAGGCCGCCGGACTGATCCTCTATGACGAACCGCTCGGCCCGACGCTTGGCGTGCAGGCACAGCTTCCGATTTTGCTCGCGGAATATGCATTCCGCACCAAAGGGGACATCGAGGATTATCTCACCCTGCTTTCTCAGATCCCGGATTATTTTGCTTCGCTTTTATCTTTTGAACAGGATAAATCTGCGGCAGGACTTTTTATGAGCAGCGAATGCGTGCTTGAAGTCATTGCGCAATGTCTGGATTTCGCAGCTGAAGGAGAAAATCACTATCTGATTGAGATTTTTGATGAAAAAATTGATGCGGTCACCAATCTGACCACCGATGAAAAAATCGCCTACAAGGCACGAAACCTGGCAATCCTGACCGGATACGTACTCCCCGCATACCAGGCGCTGGCGGCGGGACTGGCTGAGCTTGAGGATACAGGCAATAATGAGATGGGACTGTATTATTACCCGGACGGACAGAAATACTACGAATACCTCGTGAAAAGTACGGTCGGCGACAGCCGGGAAATCGAGGAGATTGAAGAAGAAATCAAGTCACAGATGGCGGAAGACTATGCGGCAATGCAGGAGCTTCTTACTGCACAGACGGAAGCTTCGGACTCTGCTCCCGCAGCGGACGCCTACGCAAAAACAGATACTGCCGCATCACAGGACAAAGCTGCCGGAGCCTCCGATGAAGCCGGCAGCTCCGCGGATGATCCCGTCTCCATGCTTGAGGATCTCCGGGCAAAAATCACGGATGATTTTCCGCTCCTGACGGCCGTCTCCTGCGAAATCAATTACGTCCACGAGTCGCTGCAGGACTACTTAAGTCCCGCGTTTTACCTGTCTCCAACGATCGACGACTTCACCAGCAATATCATTTACATCAACCCGGCAAGCGGATATTCCGGAATCGAGCTCTACACCACGCTCGCACACGAGGGTTATCCGGGACATTTATATCAGACGGTATATTTTCTCTCACAATCGCCTGACCTGCTCCGTACGCTCCTGGATGTCGGCGGCTACACGGAAGGCTGGGCTACTTATGTCGAAATGTATGCCTACTCCCTCTATGATGGGGAAAGTACCTCCGCTTCTATCAGTCGGCTGAACCGCTCGTTCACGCTGGGGCTGGCTTCCCTGCTCGACATCGGAATCCACTATCGCGGCTACACGCGCGACGAGGTTGCCGCCTTTCTCACTGCGCTCGGTTTCTCAGAAAATACAGCGGACTCTCTCTACACGACCATACTGGAAGCCCCCGCCAACTACCTGAAATACTACGTCGGTTATCTGAATTTCTGTTCCCTGCGCGACGCGCTTTCGGATACGGTAAGCGATTTTACGCTCAAAAAATTCCACCAGGCAGTCCTCGAAACCGGTCCGGTGACGTTTGATCTGCTCAAAGAGCAATGCCTGGAAAAACTGTCCGGGGCAGACTGACCGCAAAGCCGCCCCGGAATCACCTGGCAGCCCAAGAGCCAATTTTATGTTTAAAAATTCAGCTTCTTCATACACCCGAATCCGATCGCGCCCGGACCGATGTGACAGGCCACGCTTAAGGAAAGCGGATCCACCAGCATATCCGCCTCATGATTCGGAAAGGCCCTTTCCAGCTCCTGCCTCCAGGCGCGCATCTCATCCGTATAAGCTCCCGTATACGCCATCGCGAACTGAATATTTTCCGCCCGCTCATCCGCACCAAAGCGTTCCTGAATATCCTCACGGAGCGCTTTGAGCATCGTAGTGCGCGCGGCCTTCTTCGTCCGGGCATTCGCATACGAATCCAGCTTATCTCCCTGGATCTGCAGCACTGGTTTAATGCGCAAAAGAGACCCAAGCGTAGCCACCGCCGGCGTCACCCGGCCTCCCTTTTTCAGATAATACAGTGTCTCAAGCGTAATATAAATACTCGCATCGAGGCTCGTTTCAATCAGTTTTTTACGGATACCGGCGGCATCCATTCCCATTTCGGCCATCCGTTTTGCGTCAAGCGCGGCCTGCTTCTGCGTCACGGAAATCCGTTTATTATCCACCACATACACGCGGTCTTCGTAATCCTGCGCCAGCAGCATCGCTGCGCTGCACGTGCTGCTCAGCCCGCTCGACATCGGAATATGTACAATCTCATCATACTCTTTCAGAAGGGAATCCCAGAGATCCGTCACGTCCCCGACCGCGGGCGCCGACGTCGAAATCTCCGCGCCCTTCTCCAGATGCCGGTAAAATTCCTCCTGCGTCAGATTGATGTCCTCGTAAAATACCTCCCCATTGATCGTAAAAGGCATCGGTATCACATAAATTCCAAGTTTTTTCGCCTCAGCCTGCGTAATTCCACTGTTACTGTCTGTTACAATCGCAACTTTGTTCGTTTTACGGTTCCTCATTTTCTCCTCTTTCCCTCTCCAGTCGTTCTGATATACCCGTCTCCTGTCAAAATACAGCGTAAGCTTTCATACGTGCCTCGCAGCAAGTGCGAGGTGCTGTCCTGAATAGTTACAATACGGCAGTGCTTCAAGGCAGAAAACCGCCGCCGGCTTCTCCCTTCCCTTCAACATGGATACGAGTACTACATAATACAGTATCTTAACACTTACCAGATAGAACTGCAATCTATATTTTTCATTTCAGGATGGGCGGGCGCTGGACATCCAGTGGATGTCCGTTTAGCGCCGACCGAAGCGAAGCGTAGACCTGCGGCCTGCTGTTCTGAATTGACTGAAATGCCATATTTTCTTCTTGCCATTCTATATACTCCACGTTATACTGTCATTAATGATCCATCGAAATGCGGCTCCGATTCCAGGCACGCCCGAAAAGAAAGGATTTTACAAATGAACGCGATCGTCACATTTTTAGAAACTATCCTGAATCAGTTTATCAATCTGGCAATTCTGCTGTTTGAATACGTTGGCGTTGCCATCATCACTGTCACCGGTATCAAGGGAATGATCAATTACATCCGCAAAAGACCCGACACCCGCCTGCTTCTGGCAGAGGGACTGACCATGGGACTTGAATTTAAGCTTGGAAGTGAGATATTGAGAACTGTGATCGTGCGCACGATGGATGAGATTCTGATTGTCGCCGGAATTATCGTCTTGCGGGCAGTTCTGACTTTCCTGCTCCACTGGGAAATTAAAAACGAAGAAGAGGAAGGGCATAAGCTATAAACCTACAGGCGGGTACCGCGTTTATTCCTTAGATTTCCGTACCCCCTGTATCTGTCAGATCATCTGCCGAGCGAGAACCGCACAGGCAAGGATCCCCGCGAATGCTGCAATCAGCGCGCCGCACAGTGTGTAGCGCGTTTTTTTTATTCCCACAGACGTGAAGTAAACGCTCATGGTATAGAAAATGGTCTCCGTGCAGCACATCATCAGCGATGCGGTCAGACCTGCCAGAGAATCCGTCCCATACTGCTTATAGATTTCCAGCAGCAGTCCGGACGCGGCGCTCGAAGAAAACAGCCTTACTATGCCCAGCGGAACCACAGCGGAAGGAAAAAGCGAATCCGGCAGAATTTTCCCGATCATTGCCGCAATCTGCTCCAGCAGTCCGGACGCGCGCAGCACGCCGGTCGCAGCCACCAGCCCAATAAATACCGGCGCAAGCTTCCCAACTGTTTTCAGACCGGTTTCCGCGCCTTTTATAAAGCTGTCATACACGGGAATTTTTGCCGCCATGCCATATCCAACAATAAAAAGCACTACAAATGGGATCAGCAGATCCGACAGATACAAAAGAACTTTCATTACTTTTTTCCCGTCTCGCATCCTCCTCTTATTTTATGAGCAGATTCCGTTAAATATACAAAGAGCCGCGCAATGACTGCGCGGCTCTGTCGCCATCTGTCACTCATCTGCAGTCCCGGCCACACAATAAGGGGCGAAGTCAGCAACTGCCATCTTTCTTATATCTTACAAAAATCTCCGCCGTTTTCTTTGCGCGCCCCATCCGAAAGCCAGAGCCGCCGCACCCATCAGGAACGCATAAGCAGCCAGCGGCGTCATATCCCCGGTCTCTACCGTTTTCGCCACACCGGTTGCCGAACCATTGTCGTCTACCGTATAGTACGAGTCTGTGTCCAGATAATCCGAGGAAGTCGCTGCAAAAATAGAATCCCAGCCGTCCGTGGAGGTCGAGCCATAGACACTGTTCAGCAGGATCGTCTGGATTTCCAGATTGTCCTGCGTAAATGCCGCCGTCGCGTTGACAATTTTGATCTGATAACCAAACTCTCGCTGGTTTGTAATTACATTGCCGTCTTCATCCACCTCAGCGATGTAGACCGTCACCCCGGAGGTCGTCCCCAGGTTCAGAGTCAGCTTCAGAGTCAGCTCACTCGCGTTATCCAGCTCCATCGCGATCGGATCCGCATACAGCTCTGTCATATCCGCATCTTTAAAAAGACCGACATAGAATGTCTCGCTGACCGCTTTGAGCGTCGTGCCGTTATACACCCTCTTCGTCAGGTAGAGCGTTGCTTTCGTCGCTTTCACCCGGTTCGTAATCGTCACAGTCTGATTACTGCCCTTTGTAATCGTCACGGCCGGGTTATCCACCGTGACCACATAAGAGAAATCAGAGGAATCCGTAATCCGGTTCCCGTTCGCGTCGACCTCTGCGATATAATAGGTCATATCGCTTTCACCGGAAAGCAGAATCCGCCTGCGCACGGATACCGTAGAAGCGTTTGAAAGACTCATCTGCACGATGGTAGGCGTGTCACTGTAGTCCGCGTTCCGATAAATACCGGCATAAAACGTCTTCGTCACTGCCTCGGCCGTCCCGGAGGAATCCGTCACATTCATTGTAAGCGTCAGGGTTCCGGTATAACGGTAGCCTTCGGGCAGAGACGCATACACATTCTGAACAACCATGCTGCGAACAGCTTCCGACATCTGCACCATACCGCTGTTTGTATAGCGGACGGTCATCTCATCCGTTGAAGAGAGAACAACGCCATATTCATCTGTCGCCGCTACATAGTAGACGCCATTTGGCGTCAGATTTAAAAAGGTTACATTCCCGCTAAATCCATTCACATTTAATGAAACCACATTGCTGACCTTGTTCTTGCGGGCAGAATCAGAAAACAGAGCTACATAGTACGTATACGCACCGTTTGCCTGATACGTCCCTGTGGTAGTGTCATAAGCATAGACCTGATAATCTCCCGCATAGACCTCCTGGGTAACGGTAAGCGCATAGCCGGTCGTGACAGCAGCCTCATTTTTCAAAACCACCTCTGTCGTACCGCCCCGGACAACCGTAAACGCGACATCCGGCACCGGCGTGTATCCAGCCGGAGCCGTAATTTCCGTCAGATAATACGTCTCCCCATCTGTCAGCGCATTCGTCCAGACAATCTCCGCCGTACCAGAGGAAAAGGTCTTGCTGCCCACGGTCTCTACTTCATAGATCTTGCCGTCGCTGTCTTTCACCGCAAGGGTAGCTCCTGAGAGCAGGCTGCCGTCTGAGGAATCCTCCACCCGGATTTTTATCGTAGAATCATTCAGCTTATTCCAGACACTGACTGCCGCGCTGGTGTCTCCGCACGAAACAGTCACCGCATTTTCCTCATCAAGCGACATGAGATAAGCAAAGCCATTCTCCCCGGTTATCACGGCAGTGCCGGAGCTGTCCGTTTCCCGCAGGTAAAAGGTCTGCTGCGGCTTTGTAAGCTTCAGCTTACAGGTCTTCGTCTTCGCGGCATCGCCGCCCATGGAAAAGGCAATCGGAGACTCGTTTACCGCCGTCGTCATCTCCTCATCACTGTAGATGTTCATATAAAACTTTTCCGATGTCGCCAGCGCAGAGCCGTCCCGATCATACACATTCAGACTGATTGACAGCTTTACAACGCAATAAGTTTCGATTTCCGCTTCAGAATCCGTCTCCGTTTCAGAGTCCGTCTCCACTTCAGAAATTTTTTCCGTTTCGGTTTCCGAATCTGAGATTATCTCCGATTCCGACTCCGTACCTGTTTCGTTCTGCGTTTCCTTCTCTGTTTCGGTTTCTATTTCGTCCTCTGCCGAGGTCTCATTTCCGGCACCGGATTCGGATTCTTCCAAAGATGTTCCTGCCGTTCCGCTTACTGTCTCCGACTCCGCAGACGCCTGTGTCTCTTCCTCAATCTCTTCTGCCAGAAAAACAATCGGCAGCAGCTTCGCATTCTCATTTTTTACCGTCACAGAGCTGGCGTAAACCGCGCCCGAAAGATTGCCTTCGCTCTCCACTGTCGCCGCCGGAGCAAGGATCGTTCCCTGCACACTGCCGGAAAGCTTCAGCTTCCCCTTATACTCTGTGTAAATGCCGTCTTCCTCAATCGCCACAAAATTATAAATAACAGAGCCTGACTCAGACACATCCGAATAGGTTACCGTTTTTCCTGACCGCTTCACCGAATAACCGGAAAATTCCAGCTCCTGGTCGGCGCCCTCTGCGACGATATTAATCACATAAACCGCTTTCGTTATATCTGGCACTTTATCCGCAAAAAGCGCGGTCAGCTGCGTCTCGTCCAGTTCTCCCGTTTCATCCGCATAGAGATTGATCACGGTGACTTCATCCGTCGTCTGCGCATCCGCCAGGACAGTCGAAACCTTCGCAAGCTCAGAAAGAAGCGCCTTTCCCTCATCTCCGTCTAAAATCAGGGCGTCCAGAATCTCGTCTTCTGCCTGTGACCCGCTATCTGTCTCTTCCTCCTCTGCCGCATTGTCAGAAGCATCCTCAGACACAGCGGCAGCCTGATCCTCCAGAACCTGCGCAACCAGTTCATCCGTCACTTTCTCCGGAATCGTCACATCCTTTGCTACGATCAGATAGGGCAACACTTTTTCCAGCTTTTTCGCCAGCTCCTTGCGTTTCAGCTTTTCCCCGGCATTTTTCCGTGCGGAACGCTCCGTTTCCGTCTCTGTTTCGGATTCCGTCTCTGTTTCTGCCGCGGAACCGGCTGCCGTTTCGCTGTCCGCCGTCTCAGACTCCGCCGTTTCAGTCTCCGTTGTCTTTTCAGATTCAGTCGATGCCCCGGCATTTGCGGCCTCAGTCGCTTTTTCCGTCTCCGCCGACGCTTCCGTGCCGCCTGACTCCGCTTCCGCTGCTGTCTGCGTCTCGGCCGCCTGTGTCTGCGCCTCCGTCGCCTGCGTCTGCGCCTCCGTCGCCTGCGTCTGCGCCTCCGTTGCCGCCGTCTGCGTCTCTGTCGCCTGTGTCTGTGTCTCAGTCGCCTGCGTCTGTGCCTCCGTCGCCTGTGTCTGCGTCTCTGTTGCCTGTGTCTGTGCCTCTGTTGCCTGCGTCTGTGCTTCTGTCGCCTGTGTCTGCGCCTCCGTTGCCGCCGTCTGTGCTTCCGTCGCCTGCGTCTCGGTCGTCTGCACGTCTGTCTGTGACTCAGCCGCAACAGCTGTCACACTGCATTGCTGTGCAAACAAAGCAGCTGCCAGAAAAATCGCTGCCATTTTTCTGGAAATCCCCTGTCTTTTTCCCTTTTTCAATCGAATCTTCCCTCCCTGCATCGGCGGCCCGGTATCCAAAATCGTAACTATTCAGAACAGCTCCTTACTTCGTCCCGAAAATACGGTCTCCCGCATCCCCCAGGCCCGGCACGATATAACCATGCTCATTTAGATGGTCATCCAGAGCGCCGATATACATATCCACGTCCGGATGTGCCTTTTTCATTGCCTCGATTCCCTCCGGCGCCGCGATAATACACATAAACCGGATGCTTTTGCATCCCTTGTCCTTCAGCATCCGGATTGCGGCGACAGCCGAGCCGCCCGTCGCAAGCATCGGATCTACCACAAAAACCTCTCTTTCGCTGCAATCCGCCGGGAGCTTGCAATAGTATTCAACCGGCCGAAGCGTTTCAGGATCACGGTAAAGTCCGATATGTCCAACCTTCGCCGCCGGCATCATCGCCAGCATCCCATCCACCATGCCAAGGCCCGCGCGGAGAATTGGAACGACCGCCAGCTTCTTGCCGCTCAATTCTTTCACCGTCGTCTTCGCGACCGGCGTCTCGATCTCCACATCCTGCAGCTTCAGATCGCGTGTCGCCTCATAGCGCATATACATCGCAATCTCCCCGACCATTGCGCGAAAATCTCTGGAGCCAGTCTCTTTTCTCCGAATGATACCGATCTTATGCTGGATCACCGGATGATCCATAACAACAATCTTCTGCATCTGCTCCTCCTTCTCCCTTTTTACAGCTTCCTTCTCAAATTTTTCCTATCATACCACAGACAATCGGCGAAATCCTTTGTTTTCTCTTAAGTTTATCTGAACGTTCTGCACCGCATTCTTCACTCGTCGATCATCTTTACTCTGCGTGCATGGCGCTCCGCGCCGGAAAATGGCGTATTCAGGAACGTCTCAGTGATCTTTACCGCCAGTCCCGCACCAATCACACGCGCTCCCATGCACAAAACATTCGCGTCATTGTGCAGGCGCGTCGCCTCTGCACTGAAGCAGTCGCCGCAGAGCGC
Source organism: Lachnospiraceae bacterium (assembly GCA_021205225.1). Classification (GTDB taxonomy): domain Bacteria; phylum Bacillota; class Clostridia; order Lachnospirales; family Lachnospiraceae; genus Choladousia. The sequence goes on along the minus strand of JAJPXX010000154.1, from coordinate 1,850 downwards.
CGCGCGAATGCCCTTATAGCGGTTTGCTGTCATCGACATGCCGATGCCGGTTCCGCAGATCAGAATCCCCTTATCCGCATTGCCTGAAAGAATTTCCTTCACCACCGCCCTGGCGTAAACCGGATAATCCACCGCATCCGCCGACCAGGTGCCGCAGTCTTTGTACGCAATCCCTTTCTCCTCCAGATATTTCATAATCTCCTGTTTTAACTCATATCCTGCCTGATCACATCCGATTGCTAACATAGTAGTTCCTCCTCATTTAATTGAATCACAAGTTTCTTAACCATATACCGCAATATCTCAAAACACTGCCCGTAATCCGCAAGCGTACCGCCATAAGGATTCGGCAGGTCTCCCGGCCAGTCCACAAACCGGGGAAGCGCCTGCACCAGATCCTCCCGCGCAGGCCTGAAGGTCTCCAGCGTTTTCTCCCGAACCTCGTCGTCAAACGTCAATATCAGCGTTCTGTCGTCAAAATCCTCCTGCTCCAGCGGATCGCTCATATGATGCTTCATCGTCAGCCCATTGCTCACCAGCACTGCTTCCGCCTTTGGATTAATCGGCTCCGGAAATAACACTATCAGGCCTTTCGAGGTCACATCCAGTTCATCCAGAAGATACCTGCTCTGCATGATCGCCTCCGCCATCGGTCCGACAGAAGTATCCCCTTTGCTTACAAAGATCAGCCGATCGTATTTCTTCACTGTTTTCACCTCCTGCCTGCACATCGCCGCACCTGTCTTTTCATTTTGATGCTGTTCTGAACTGTTACACACAAATCACCTGGTGGCCTGCGGCTTTCATCAGGCGGTTCATAATCGCCGGTCCCATCTGCGGCGTCTCGAATGATTCTGAATAGATCACAGAAACCCCCAGACGGTCAAACTCCCGCAGGATTGCGTACAGATGCCGCGCAATCGAGCGTTCGTCCGCGCGGGAGCCGATCGACTCCACAACCGCGTGCTCATAACAGCCGCACGTCTCATCTGTTGCGATAACGCCGGGCGTCCGTCCATCCGCATACTCTGCGGTTGTCAGGGAATTAATTTTCTCCAGCACCTTCGTCCGGTCGCCTTCCACAATAAAAAGCGGCGCTCTCGGCGCGTAATGACGGTACTTCATCCCCGGCGCTTTCGGCCGAACAGAGGAATCCTCCGAGATCAGCCCCCGATCCATCTCTACCGGACCGATCACCTCCCGCAGCATCTCCTGGCTGATAAAGCCCGGCCGCAAAATTGTCGGTGTTTCTTCCGTCAGATCCACAATCGTAGACTCCAGCCCGATCGAAACCGGGCCGCCGTCAATAATCATATCAATGACGCCATCCATATCCTCCGCAACGTGCTGCGCCATTGTCGGACTCGGCCTTCCGGATGTATTTGCGCTCGGTGCGGCAATGTATCCGCCTCCCGCCCGGATCAGCGCGAGTGCGATTGGATTGTCCGGCATACGCACTGCCACCGTATCCAGGCCGCCGGTCGTCGCATAAGGCACCGCAGCCGCCTTCTTCAGAATCATCGTAAGCGGTCCCGGCCAAAATGCGTCAGAAAGCAGCCTGGCCTGTAATGGACGATTCTCTGTAATTCTTTCAATCGCCTCCCAATCCGCGATATGTACAATCAGCGGGTTATCCGACGGCCTCCCTTTCGCCTGATAGATCTTTGCAGATGCGCCCGCGTCCAGCGCGTCCGCACCCAGCCCGTAGACCGTCTCTGTCGGAAACGCAACCAGCCCGCCCTTTTGCAGAATCTCGCCTGCCCGGAGAATCCCATCTTCCCGGACACCGTCCCGCATATCTTCCAAAACCGTAATCATCATCTGTCTCCTTTTCTCACACAGTATATCAC
>JAJPXX010000223.1 GCA_021205225.1 Lachnospiraceae bacterium | reverse complement strand
TTACATTATTTTAACCACTACAGGTGTGACCTATAACGGCATCCGGCCAATTAAATCGCTGCGCGATGGAGCCGGATGCTTGCTGCCACTACGTTTTCAACCCAGACCCCGCAGCAAGTGCGTGGTCGGGTTGTGACCAGTAGTGCCGCGTATTCAAATCATGAACCGTAAATCACCCTGCAAATTTTTCCGCCGTACCGCCTCACACAGACACGCAACCAGACTGTCAATCGATGCCTCTGCAGCCACATATGTCTTCATGCCAAGTGCAGCCGCGGCCGCCTCTGTCTGCTTTCCGATGCACACTGCCTGTACTTTCGCGTAATCAATCCCCGCCGCAGCCTGCGCAAATCCGCGAACCGTTGAAGCACTCGTGAACATCACGTAGTCAATGGCACCGTCAGAAAATTCTTTCTGTAAATCCACAAACCGGCTGACCTCGTATTTTGTCTCGTAGATCGGGATATCCTCTATTTCCAAGTCATCGCCCAGCTCCTCAAGCAGTTCCGGCGAGCCGAGCGCCGCGCGGGGAATGAGAATGTGAGCTTTTTTTTTCAGATCAATGGCATTCCGCAGCGTTCTTCCCAGATGCGCCGCATCATAGACCTCCGGCATAAGATCTGCGTAAAATCCATGTTTGGCCAGCTCCTTTTTGGTTCCGCTTCCGATCACAGCAAACCTGGCAGCACTAAGCGCGCGGCAGTCAATGCCATGCGCTGCCATCTCTTCAAAGAAAATACGCACGCCTGTCGGGCTTGTAAACACAATCCACTGATAAGAACCCAGCCTTTCCAGTGCCTGCTCAAAGCGCTCATTCTTTTGTATTCTTTCCGTGTGGATAGTCGGCAGCTCCAAAACTTCGGCTCCTTTTTCCCGCAGCTTCGCAGCAGTCTCACTGCTCCGATCCTTCGGACGGGTCAGCAATACCTTTACCCCGGCAAGAGGCTGTTTATCCGCCCACGAAAACTGTTCCGAGAGGGCGCAGACATCGCCGACGACAATGATTGCGGGCGTACAGGCTCCCTGTTGTTTTACCTCTTCCTCCAGCGTCGCCACTGTCGCCACAATGCGTTGCTGATGCGCGGTCGTCCCCTGCATCAAAAGAGCGGCCGACGTTTCCGGCACAATACCTGCGGCAAGCAGTCCCTGACAAATATCCCCCAGCGCGCTCACGCCCATCAAAAATACAAGCGTTCCTTTTGTGCGTACCAGCGCCTCAAAATCAATATCCAAAGCCATTCCGTTCCGCTTATGTCCCGTAATCACATGTACTGAAGAGCAATAATCCCTGTGTGTCACCGGTATCCCCTGATATGCCGGAACCGCAAAGGCAGATGTCACGCCAGGCACCACTTCAAATGAAATTCCAGCCGCAATCAGTTCTTCAATCTCCTCGCCGCCGCGTCCAAAGAGAAACGGATCGCCGCCCTTCAGACGTACCACACGCTTTCCTTCCTTCGCTTTCTGCACAAGCAGCTGACTGATCTGCTCTTGCGGCAGCGTGTGATGGCTCGCCCGTTTCCCGACATTAACCGTCTCCGCCGAATCGGGAATCATATTCAATATTCCCTGGCCGACAAGCGCGTCATAGACCACCACCTCCGCAAACTCAAGAACCTGCTTTCCTTTTAAAGTAAGTAATCCGGGATCTGACGGACCCGCGCCTACTAAAAAGACCTTGCCAGACAACTCTTGCTGTTCGATTGAAACGCATCTGTTCTCTTCAAATTCAAATTTCAAAATCCATTCTCCGTTCTTTATCCTACAGATCCATGATGACCAGTTCTGGCTCCGTATACCGCACAAAATGTACGGTTGTTATTTTTACATCTCCAGACTCCGTCATTTGAAAGAAAGCGCCAAAGCCTCTCCAAGCTTTTCGGGACTTTCCAGGTTTCCGCTTTCACCACCACGATAGACCTTTCCCGTTTCTTCATCATAGTAAAAAGCTTCCAGGCGTAACGTCTTATATAAATCCATCTCCGGAATTACCCGCGCATATGCCGCCACCGGCGTACTGCAATTTCCTCCAAGTGCCCGCACAAAGGCGCGCTCCGCCCGTGCGCAGACCGCAGCCTCCTGATTCGAATAGCCTTCCAGAAAAGTATAATCTTCTCCCGCACGCCCCTGTACCGCCAGAATCCCCTGTCCGGCAGCAGGGATCATCTCTTCAGTCGTAAAATATCGGCTGACCCGCTGCAAAAGCCCCAGCCGCTTCAGCCCTGCCGCCGCCAGAATCGTCGCACAGTATTCGCCGCTATCCAGTTTTTTCAATCGGGTCTGCACATTTCCGCGAATCGGCGCAAATGTAGCCTGCGGATACAGCTGCGCAAACTGTAGCATCCTGCGTCTGGAAGAACAGCCGACCGGCTTTGAAAAATCCAGCTCATTCACTCCTTCCGGAAGAATCAGTGCATCGCGCACATCCTCCCGCGCGGAATACGCGATCAGCGGAAGCGCTTCCGGCAGCTCCATCGGGACATCCTTGAGGCTGTGGACAGACAGATCAGAGCGGCCATCCAGCAAAGCCGCATCCAGTTCCTTTACAAAAAGTCCTTTGCCTCCGATTTTTTCCAGCGGCTGATTTAATACCTTATCGCCAGTGGTCTTCATTGTAAGAATCTCCACGGACAGTTCCGGATGCGTCTGCTGTATGTATTGCCGCACCATCTCCGACTGAATCACAGCCAGCTGGCTTTCCCGGCTGCCAATCACAATTTTTCTGGTCATTCTGTCCCGTCTTCCTTTCTGTCCGAATAAGCCGTATCTTCACGACTCCACGCCATACAATTTCTCCAGCCCCTCAATGCATTCCCGAAACGCCGCTTCACTTACGCAGTCCCGCAGCCCAAACAGCAGTTTATTCATTGTGCGCTCTGCCGCTCCTTCAATCTCCTCATTCAAGGCTTCCTTTTCCTGCTCCTCCAGGGGAAGGCTGCGCACCGTTTTTGTCAGGCGTTTTTCCAGATCGACTGCCGTCTGCGTCTTGATCGACTGAATTTGGGGAATCATGTCCACGCACTCATACCAGTCAAAAAATTCTTCCATCTGCTTCGCAAAACAGGCTTCCGCACCGGCAATCGCCTGCTGCTGTTCTTCACTCACCGCCCCTTCGCGGAAACAGTCAATATCATAAAGACGCACTCCATCCAGGTCAGCGACACCAGGCTCAATGTCCCGCGGCACCGCCAGGTCGATCAAAACAACCGGCTTTTTCCTATACTCCGCGACTAGATCTCTGGTCAGTGTATAATTGGGGCTGACAGTCGCACTCAGCACGTAGTCACACTCGCCAAACAATTCCATCCGGCGCCCGTAATCAATCCGTGAACAGTTTGGCGGAATCTCCACCACGCCGCTGCGGTACTGGCGAACCGTCACCGTGACAAACGCCCCCTGTTTTTGCAACTGCGTCGCGGCTAACTTTCCCATCACACCATTGCCAATCACCATACATTTTTTTTCGGCAAAAATATACCCCTCTTCTTTCAGGGTTCGAATCGCAGTGTGAACCGCAGACTGGTCGGTGGACGATAGCTCCCCGCTGGTCTTCACCTTCTTTGCGGACGTAACCGCCATCCGGAAAAGCGTCTCCAGCACATGATCCGCCGCATAATGCTCCCTGGCAAAGGACAGCGCATCCTTCACCTGCGTCACGATCTGATCGTCCCCCAGAATCCGTGACTCCAGCCCTGCCGCAAGGCGGAACAGATGATGCACCGCCTCCCGCTCCTGCCGGAAACGGAAAAATGACTGATAGTCCAGTGTAGCCGGAATGTCTCTGATTTCACAGAGCAGCCCGTACAAATCGCTCTCAAAATCCTCTCCGGTACTTAAATAAAGCTCCATCCGGTTACAGGTCGAGATCATAACACAGCCCTTGACACCCTTCACCTGTTTCAGACGTTCCAGTGCCTCCGCCATATTTTTCTTCGTAAAAGAAAAAACAGTCCGTATATCAATCGGGGCATTTTCATGATCAATCCCCGCCATCCGTATTCCCACAGTCATCCTCCCGCTATCCAGTCATTTAACTTACATCGTTTCTCACGATATATGCAAATCTTCACACTAGCATCTCTGCCGCATCCAGCGCATCCCGTACATGATCCAGAAACATCTCCCGAACCCCGGCATATTCGCCAAGTCCTTTCAAAATACATCTCACATCAAATCCGGCGCTCTCAAAACGGCTTTTCCAGGAATCCGCGTCAGGACCGGCCAGATCATTTTCTGCATGATCGCCAGCAACAATCATAAACGGTGCCAGAACGACCTGTCTGAACTGTTGCTCCTGTACGCGCCGCATCAGCGAATCCAATGCCGGATAAGCTTCCACCGTCCCCATAAAAATATTGGGATAACCCATGTCCTTAAACTGGTAATCCAGCGCCGCGTAAATAGAGTTTGCGTAATGCTCCGTTCCGTGCCCCATCAAGACCAGTGCTTCGTCTTTTGCAATTCTCAGCTCCTGCGCAATCACGCGCACAATGCGCACATTGTCCTCCTGTGTGGTCAAAAGCGGTTTCCCCACCGAAATATGGGAAAACAGATGCCCGCATTTTCTTACACTCTCCAGCATCTGATCATTCTCAATTCCATTAATTACATGCGTCGGCTGAACGACGACATCCGCCATCCCATCTGCCGCCATCTGTATCAAAGCTTCCCCTACATCCGGGATATTGATCCCGTCACGCATTTTAATTTTCCTGCGGATCATTCCACTCGTCCAGGCACGGTACACCTTCCAGGTGGGGTACGCCTGTCTCATACTCGCCTCAATCTGATCAATGGTCTTCTTTCTGGTCTCCTCGTAGCTTGTCCCAAAGCTGACGACCAGAATCCCTTTCCTGCTTTCACTCATCAAAAATGCCCTTTCCGCGGCATATGTCCGCACGTATATGCCGCCTCTTCTATTGTCATCGCCCTGTCCGCTCGGCAACTTCACCGCCATACAGTTTACCAAAGAGCGGTCAGACTTACAAGCATATTTTCTTTTCATTACTGTTCTGAATGGTTGCAATGAATATTGTAACTATTCAGCCTTTAGCAGGTAAATCTGCACATCTCCGCTTCGCTCCGGTCGGTGCTAAACGCGTACCACTGGCACGCAGCACCTGTCTTTTCATTTCGATGCTGTTCTGAACTGTTACTGAATATTATTCCAGAATCTGTCAATACTACAATCAACCAAAGGAAACGCATTATATATAATTCAGGAGGACATTTCATGGCAGTTGATTTTAAAAGCAGCGTTACAAAAGACAACCTGATGCGCGCATTTGCGGGCGAAAGCCAGGCCAGGAACCGCTATACCTTCGCGGCCGCCCAGGCCAGGAAAGAAAATCTTCCCGTGATCGAGGCCGTCTTTGCCTATACCGCCAATCAAGAACGTGAACACGCAGAAATCTTCTATAATCACCTGCAGCAGCTTTCCGGCTCTACCATCCACATCGACGGCGGTTACCCGGTCGACCTAAGTGACAGCATCAGCGACCTGCTGCGCAGAGCCCAGCACAATGAATACGAAGAAGCAGAATCCGTCTATACCAGCTTCGGCGATACTGCAAAAGAGGAAGGCTTTTTGACCGTCGCAGGCTCCTTCCACATGATTGCCGCCATTGAAAAATATCACGGTGACCGCTTCGGCCGATTCGCACAGTATATGGAAGAAAACAGGCTCTTCGTCTCCGACGTCCAGACCGGATGGATCTGCCTGAACTGCGGCTATATCTACACTGGAACAAAGGCCCCCGCCAAATGCCCGGTCTGCCAGCACGAGCAGGGATATTTTATCCGGCTGGAATTATCGCCGTTCGCAAATCTGTAGAACCGGATCGAGCAGGGTGATTATCTCCCCTGCTCGTAACTCAGTACTTTCACAGTTACGAGGCTTATCCAGCACTCTGTGCGGGATGCCTCCCCGGCAAGGGGAAAAGCCCATTTAAAACATTCAACAGACCTTTTTTAATACCGTCAGACGTTCCAGAAACATCTCGCGGCATTCGGGCATTTCTTTGAAACAGGATTCCTCCACCTCGCAAATCTGATTCAGCCCGTTTCTTTTTACCGCCTCAATCGCAACGTCTTTCTGCGTTGCCCGTTCGCCAAACAACGTCTGGCAAGCCGCGCCATCCAGTGAATCATAGCAATGAAACGCCTGATTAAAATCCATCAGCTTATGAAGACCCACCGGACGATTCGACGCATTCCGCACCAGGACGCCCCAGTTTCCCCAATGGCGATCCGTGTTCCCAACAAGATAATCGATCACATTCATCATGTAATAGTTATGCCTGTCAAGTCGAAGAATGTATTTTTTTAAATCCATATCATGATTCACCGCATATATCTGAAAGGACTCCATCGAAGCAATCGAATACTCCTTCGAAGTAAAATTTTCACTGACCGACACCCGTTCCCCGTCAAAATACCCTTTTTCATAAAGAACCTGATTGACGTCAAAGCATCGGCAGATTCTGCTCGCTGTCAGTTCCCGTTCCACAGAATAGTCTATTCCGCCTTTCAATAGAAAGAACTGATCTCCTTCCCTTTTCCATGCCTTAGGAAAACAACCATTCGTGGAAAGGTCTCTCACAAGTGACAGATTATCAACCGTCAGCTGTTTGCCGCGCAACGCAACGCTGATAAAAGCGTTGCTGAGATGGTTCTCATAAAGGTTCACATCAGAAAAAGAGAGTTTTTCCCCAGCAAGCTTTACCCAGAACACATCCGTCAGGGAAACGCAGTGATAAGACAGGGCAATCTGTGCTCGGTCACGGTCTGTGACTGCCTGCCCCATACCGATGCTGTTCAGAATCTCTTTCGCGTATTTTCGATCCAGGGTGAGAACACGCGTGGCACACCAATAGTAAAAATTGGTCACGTTATTCACCAGCGTGTCGATTTCCTCATCGCCATCGTCAAGATACAGATGATACGGCAAAAAAGATTTAAAATAAATCCTGCAGCGCCCGGACGTATCGATCCACGCTACTTTTCTGTCCATATGCATAATATCATATTGTCTATTCTGCCGCATCTTTTTCTAAAATCCTTTCTGAGATAGCCACAAAATCATTGTTACTATTCACAGCTGCGCTGTGAATGGTAACAAATCGTTACCATTAAATCCGTGTGCCCAGTATAGCATATTTAAGCATGTCGGAGGAGCTGCATTAGAAAATATTTGAAAAAACGGGCAAAGAAGAACCTCCTTCTCTGCCCGTCTCCATCTAAATCCGATATTTATTTATAGTTAACAATTTTTCCGAATTCTTCCTTGAGGGAAGCGCCGCCTACCAGTCCGCCGTCGATGTCTGCCTGCGCAAACAGATCCGGAGCCGTCTTCGCATTGACAGAACCGCCGTACTGGATACGGATCTCTGCCGCGGTCGCTTCGTCATAAATCTCTGCAATGCACGCACGGATGCCCGCGCAAACTTCCTGCGCCTGTTCCGTGGTCGCTGTCTTGCCGGTACCAATCGCCCAGATCGGCTCGTAAGCGATAACTGCGGTCTTAGCCTGGTCAGCAGTCACATTCTGGAAACCAACCTTTACCTGCTGACGGATCCAGTCCATCGTAATGCCCTGCTCTCTCTGTGTAAGAGACTCGCCGCAGCACATGATCGGTGTGATGCCGTGTTCAAAAGCCTTGAGCATCTTCTTATTTACGGTCTCGCTGGTCTCAGCGAAATACTCCCTTCTCTCAGAATGGCCAAGCACCACATACTTCACGCCAGCGTCGGTGAGCATATTCGGAGAAATCTCTCCTGTGTATGCGCCCTTCTCCTCGAAATACATATTCTCGGCGCCAACCTGAATGTTGGAGCCCTTCGCAGCCTCTACAACCGGAATGATATCAATCGCCGGTACGCAGAATACTACGTCTACTTCGTCATTTACTACAAGCGGTTTCAATGTCTCTACCAGCTTTACAGCCTCGCTCGGCGTCATGTTCATTTTCCAGTTGCCGGCGATGATTTTTTTTCTTGCCATGATTGTATTCTCCTGTTTCATAATTATAATAAACGACGTAAGTCGCTTCTCGTGCGCGACATTCGCATTATTTGTCATCCGCTGCCATAACGCCCGGAAGGTCTTTGCCCTCGAGGAATTCAAGGGAAGCGCCGCCGCCGGTGGAGATGTGGGACATCTTATCGCCAAAGCCAAGCTGGTTGACTGCCGCCGCGGAGTCACCGCCGCCGATGATCGTTGTCGCATCGGTCTCAGCAAGAGACTTCGCTACCGCGATCGTGCCCTTTGCAAGGATCGGGTTCTCAAATACACCCATCGGTCCGTTCCATACGACAGTCTTCGCAGATTTCACTGCCTCTGCATAAAGCTCCTGAGTCTTCGGTCCGATATCCATGCCCATCTTGTCTGCCGGGATCTCTGTGGAAGCATACACTTCCGTAGCAATCTCTGCGTCGATCGGGTTCGGGAATTCAGAAGTCACAACGGTATCTACCGGAAGGAGCAGCTTCTTGCCAAGCTTCTCTGCCTTGGCCATCATTTCTTTGCAGTAATCCAGCTTCGTGTCGTCGCAGAGAGAAGTACCGATCTCATAGCCCTGTGCTTTCAGGAAGGTGTATGCCATGCCGCCGCCGATGATCAGCGTGTCGCATTTCTCAAGCAGGTTAGAGATAACGTTCAGCTTGTCCGCTACCTTTGCGCCGCCAAGGATGGCTACGAACGGTCTTACCGGATTCTCTACTGCGTTGCCAAGGAAGTTGATCTCTTTCTCCATCAGATAGCCAACCGCACAGTTGCCGCCCTTTGCACGTACCACCTCGGTCACACCCGCTACGGATGCGTGCGCTCTGTGAGAAGAGCCAAACGCGTCGCATACGTAATCGTCGCACAGATCAGCAAGCTCTTTGCTGAACGCTTCGCCGTTCTTCGTCTCTTCCGCACCGCGGAAACGGGTATTCTGCAGAAGCACTACATCACCCGGCTGCATCGCTTCTACTGCTGCGGTAGCTGCCTCGCCAGTTACATTGTAATCCGCAACAAAATTCACTTCCTTGCCAAGCTTCTCGCTCAGTCTCTTCGCTACCGGAGCCAGGGACTCACCCTCGTTCGGGCCATTTTTTACTTTGCCAAGGTGAGAGCAGAGAATTACCTTGCCGCCGTCCGCGATCAGCTTATTGATCGTCGGAAGAGCTGCCACGATACGGGTCTCGTCTGTGATCTCGCCATTCTTCAGCGGTACGTTGAAATCACAGCGAACCAGAACTTTTCTGCCATTTGCGTTGAAATCATCAACTGATTTTTTGTTAAGCATTGGGAAATCCTCCTAATTTTGAGTAACAGTTCAGAACAGTTTCGAAATGAAAAGACAGGTGCTGAGCGCCAGTGGCGCTCGCTTAGCGCCGACCGAAGCGAAGCGTAGACCTGTGGCCTGCTGTTCTGAATAGTTACAATTTTGAAATCCATAAAAAGAAGCCCGGTCCTTTGAAGACCGGACCTCTTTCACATTAGGTCTTTTATCGTATTTACAGCCAGAAGCGCGTGGTGATTAAGCCAGCTCTGCGAAATACTTGATTGTACGAACCATCTGGCTTACATAGGAATTCTCATTATCATACCAGGAAACAACCTGTACCTGAGAAGTTCCATTGCCAAGGTTCACAACCATGGTCTGTGTCGCGTCGAACAGAGAACCATATCTCATACCAACGATATCAGAAGATACGATCTCGTCTGTATTGTAACCGAAGGACTCTGTAGCCTGTGCCTTCATCTCTGCGTTGATGCCCTCAACAGTAGCTTCGCCCTTGACAACAGCGTTCAGGATTGTGGTAGAACCTGTCGGGGTCGGAACACGCTGTGCAGCGCCGATGAGCTTGCCGTTCAGTTCCGGAATAACCAGACCGATCGCCTTTGCTGCACCAGTGGAGTTCGGAACGATGTTAACAGCACCTGCACGAGATCTTCTCAGATCGCCTTTTCTCTGCGGTCCGTCAAGGATCATCTGATCGCCGGTGTAAGCATGAATCGTGCACATAATACCGGACTCGATCGGCATATAATCATTCAGAGCCTTTGCCATCGGAGCCAGGCAGTTTGTCGTACAGGAAGCTGCGGAGATAACTGTGTCATCCTTGGTCAGAGTTGTATGGTTTACATTATAAACGATGGTCGGAAGATCATTTCCAGCCGGAGCGGAGATAACAACCTTCTTAGCACCTGCAGTAATATGAGCCTCAGCTTTTGCCTTAGAGGTATAGAAACCAGTGCACTCCAGAACTACATCTACGCCAAGATCGCCCCACGGAAGCTTAGAAGCGTCAGCCTCTTTGTAGATCGTGATGGTGTGGCCGTCTACTACGATCGCATCATCCGTATAGGAAACGGTGTCAGCTTTCTCATATTTACCCTGTGAAGAATCATACTTCAGAAGGTGAGCCAGCATCTTCGGGCTGGTCAGATCGTTGATCGCTACTACATCGTAGCCTTCTGCCTGGAACATCTGTCTGAATGCCAGACGGCCGATACGTCCAAATCCATTGATCGCTACTTTTACTGCCATGATAATAATTCCTCCTATATGTGTTTTTGAACAGGTATTGCCGGGAATTGTTAAATATTCCCCAACCTTTTGCTATTCTACCTAATTTTTCCCAGAATTTCAAGTGTTAATATGCAGGAACGAAAAAATTTTATAGACTTTTTACATGGATTTCGCTATGATAATAAAGCAACGGGAATTTAAGAGCCTGCCTGGCCAGCCTTTTGCAGAAAGGAACGAACATTTATGAGCATTCTCTATGATTATCATCTGCATTCCGCGTTTTCCGGGGACAGCGATACCCCCACTGAAGAAATGGTTCGCCGCGCCTCAGAGCTGGGGCTTACCGGCATCTGTCTCACCGAGCATCTGGATATCGACGCGCCGCCTGACCCAAAGGGCGCGGATTTTACGTTTCTGGACTTTGAGGCCTACTTTGCAAAGCTGGAAAAGCTGCGCACATTTTATAAGGAAAAAATTCAAATTGGCTTTGGCGTGGAATTTGGTATGCTGCCCCACCTGGCAGGTGAACTCTCATCACTGCATGAGAAATATTCATTTGATTATGTGATTCTCTCGCAGCACTTTGTCTGCGGAGTGGATCCCTACTATCCGGAGTATTTCGAAAGCAGAACGGAGCGGGAAGGATATGAAGAATATTTTCGCTCGGAATATGAGAATCTGCAAAGGTTCTCTCTGAGCGATTATGACACCCTGGGACACATGGACTATATCGTCCGCTATGGTCCGAACCGAAACCAGAATTATTCATATGCTGCGTATGCAGATTTCATCGACCCAATCCTGCGCTACCTGATCGAACACGGAAAATGCCTGGAGCTGAATACCGGCGGCTATAAGTACGGTCTCGGCGAACCCAATCCCTGTGCAGATGTCTTCCGGCGCTATCGAGAACTGGGCGGCGAGCTGGTCACGATTGGCTCCGACGCCCACCAGCCGCAGCATATCGCTTACGACTTTGAGCGTGCAGAAAAACTGCTTACCTCTCTGGGATTTCGCTATTATACCATTTTTGAGCAGAGGAAAGGACGACAGGTACGATTTTAGGAGAACATTTCCTGACAGGCCAGACAAATCCGATTCTTACAGTTTGATTCGTTCGCGGCTGACACTTGACAGGGCGACGGGCAGGGCAAACCCTGCCCTCATCGGTTGGTACAGGAACGTATCTGCAAAGGGAAAACAGATGAAAGGTGTCGCAAACCCTCCCCTACGATTCCACATCCTCACTTTCTTCCTCAAGTCCAAGTGCCTCGCCAAGCAGATTATAGCCGGCAAAAGCGTCCAGAATGTGATAGGCACCAACATCCTCTGACGACCATCCCGCAGTCACCAGAATGTATTCCCGTTCGCCAACCTGCGCCATGGTCGCCAGGCAAAGCCCGGCTTCCTCCGTATAGCCGGTTTTCGCGCCAAGAATTTCTCCACCGGTCACGATCTCATCCGCGACATTCTTAAAGAAGGTACTCCACACGGTAAACCCGTCCGGATGGACGTCCGTCGCGGACATTATATGGTAGTGTGTCGTAAATACCGTACGGAAAGTCTCATTCTCCAGCGCAGCCTGTAAAATCAGAGCCATCTCATATGCCGTCGTATACTGGTCGTCATCATGCAGCCCCGTACAATTCGCGAAATGACTCTGCGTCAGCCCCAGTTCTTCCACCTTTTGATTCATCAGCTCCACAAGCCCTTCCTCTGAACCGGCTGCCTCGATCGCGAGCTGCATACAACATTCCGCGCCGGATGGAAGCAAAGCTCCATAAAGCAATTCCCGGATCACCGTCGTCTCCCCCGGCTCAAACCCGGCCTGAGAAGCGTTCTGCGCATAAAGGGTGTCATAATAATCCGAAGACATTGTAACCGACGCATCCAGATCAGAAATATTCTCAATCGCCACCCAAACCGACAAAATCTTTGTCATAGAAGCCGGGTAAATCTTCTCATCACTGCGTTTCGCCCCCATCACAGTACCCGTATTCTTATCGATCAGAACAGCGTACGGACTGTAAAGCGAATCCAGATCGACTGTGACATCCGGAGCCGTATCCGTGATCTTCGGACTGCTCAGAAAGCTCAGAATTCCCTGGCCGTCAGATGCGTTTTCCTGATCACTTTGCCTCAGCAGATGCGTGCCTGCAAACACAGCAATCACCAGGACGAGAAAAACCGTAAGAAAAATAAGAACGGTTCTTCTCCCGTCGAGCTTTCCCGCACGGCTTTTCCTGGCAGAATGCTTTCTGTTTCCGGTGGTTTTCTTTCCTGCATTCCGGCTTCTGTTTTGTTCCTCATAACGGCTACCATAGGCATCCGCCCGATTCGCGCGCCGGTTCGAGGTGGTATTATGTGTCTCTCGCTCTATTCGCATAATGATAATCTTCACAATCTCCACATTGATAAATAACATCCGCAACGATTCTGAATCATCACCAGCATTCGTTGCTTTACAGAGATTATACATTCATTTTTATTTTCCGACAAGTCTGTTCACGAAAACACCATTTACTCATCCAGACAAATGACAGATGGTGCCGTCCAGCTCCCATTGATCACGTCCTCTGACGGAAGATATACCCGCAGGAAAAGATGGAATTCTCCACTCCCTGTCGGCAGCCAGTTATCCAGATCCTCTTCCTCTGTCGCGGCAGCCTGAATATAAATATCCAGAGAACCATCCTCATTGTATTGCACCTCTGTACGGTCATTGACGCAGTATCGATCCAGTTCATTATCAATCAGCAAATCCGTCTCACTGTCGTAAACCGTAACCGACCAGAACCCATCCTCCTCCACCTGCGGAAGCTCATTCGCGTCAAAGTGCAGCACATAGCTCCTATCTCCGGTCAGCCGATTGCCATCACTGTCAACGGTTGTCTTTAAGTACATGGCGACAGAGACGGGATTCACGCCCAGGCCGCCCAGCGCAATCAGTGCCCGATATTCATATTCTGTACCATAATCCCCGATTGGTTCTCCATAGAAAGACCATGTCCCATTTTGTATCTGAAATTCCGCTGTATCTGCACTTAGCTCTGCTGCCAGTCCGGAAAGCATATTCGTCCAGTTTTCTGAAACATTTGTCCCCAGAATTGATGCGTCAAACGTAAGGCCCGGTCCGACCTGAATCGTCTCAAAAGCGGCAATTTGTTCCGCGTCATCGGCGGCAGGCGGGTTCTCCGTCATCAGCTCGTTCGCCAGTTGAAAGTACTCGCCCGGAGTAAGGGAAAGAACGTAAGTCAGCGGCACATAATTCTTATCTTCGTCATATGTGCCTTTCGTCGGCTCACCTCCGGTCTCATACTGCGAAAGAGTAGAAGCCGTCATTTCGTTTTGAATCGCTGCCACATTTTCCAGGTCATCCTCTCCATTACAAATCGTCCGCACGATCAGCCAGCCCATGTTTGTTGGCATGGAAACCTGTACCATGCCATCCGGAATATCCCCCTCGTAGTCTGGGCCGGTAAAAAGATACGTACAGGCATCCGACGTATCACCTCCGGTTCCCAGAATCGTTACCGTATTCGTATACGCGTCCAGTACCTGAATGGAACAATAACGATCCGTGGCCGGCTTCTCAATCACCACTGCATCCTCACTCAGGTCCAGCCAGACCTGGGAATATACCGTATCCACATTCGGCGTCACCACATCCGTTGCATCCGCGTCAGCCAGCTTATCCGCGTGAATAAACTGATTCACCGGCGCCTGTGTCGACGTAGCTTCCACTGTATTTGTCATCTTTTCCTTCGTTGCGTGGACAAGTACCAGAGGAAAAGTATATATGTATGCTTCCTTAACCAGCTCCCAGGTCTCGTCCTCCGCAGCGGCACATACCGACGTGCCCGGAATCACAGCCGATATCCCGGTTAATAACAAACAGCCGATCAGAAAAATGCTGAATCTCTTTTTGCCTGCTCCTCTTTTTTTCACCATGTATTTCCCCCCTTTCAGAAAAAAGGCTGATAAGTAATATCGTAACTATTCAGAACAGCACCGGATATTACCTCTTCGTACAGATTTTGTGCCAGTGCTACGGTCTGTTCCGCGATCGAAATCCCCAGCTCCGTTGCCGTCTGCGAAAGACTGGCCGGGGCATCCTCATAGACAGCCAGCAATTGTTCATCAACAGACGCCTGATCCTCTACCATCTTACTCATATATCCCTGATAAAACTCTTTCACTGCTTCTTTCATCGCGTCATCAGCGTCAGATCTCAGATATTCTCCAAGCTTCTGATAAGTCCAGTAAGCAGATGTATCCGTATATTCCGGGGCCTCTTCTTTATAGGAATCCGCTACATCTTTCAGCAGGGCGCCATAAAATGGCACCATCGGCGCATAGGCTGCGCTGCTTAAGCTCAGCCACTCTATGGTAGCCAGTTCTGTCGGCATATCCTTACGAATCTGAATAATATGGCATTCTGCGGACGACGCCGTGCCGATGTAACGGATTTCAGAAGATGCGGTCGCCGACCTTGCATCTGAAAAATCAATTCCGGCTTCTGTATATTCTTCATACTGGCTGCCTGCAAGCTGATATAAATCCTCAATGGTCACCTTCTGAGACGGCACAAAGAAGATATCCTGATAATCCTCTGTGTAGATATCGGTATTGTCCTCTCCTGTCAGAATATACTGAGCGGCCCGAATGCGGTCTGCATCATAAGAATCATAGCCTTCTCCGCCATAAGTAAGCTTGACATTGATATCATTCACATCCGGATTCTCCAGGGCTGCCACATAAATGCCGCCTTCCTTGGCAACCGTCACAATGCCCTCCGACGCGATCACATTTTCCGTATCGTCAAGGTCAACATCACCGATTACCAGACAGTTTGGGATCAAAGCAGCCTTATCATCCGGCATACGGATGGCACAATACTGATGTCCGGACAGAATTTCGAAATACCATACTTCTGTGTTGTCAGAAATAAACACACCGTCTGCTGAATACCATACACCATAATCGTCAATGGCCTGTGCCAGAATTTCCACACCCTGTTTTGCCGTGGACGCCTGACATAAAATATAATCCAGATAATTTTCTTCCGAAATTCCCGAGCTGCCTGTAAAAGGATCGGCAGCCTGTGCCTCCTCCGAATTTTCTGCAGTCGTCGTTGCTGACACGGCAACCCCCATCTCATTGATACCAACCTCACCAAATAATCCGTCGCCATAATCAGCCGCATCACGGCATGCCGTATAGCTGTAGGTCCTTGTTATGCTGGTATTATAATACGGGGCTGTAAAATCAGTATAGCCCTTCTCATCGATCCACATCCCATCTTCCGGAATCTCTTTCGATTCAATCACCTGAAATACTTTGTCATAAGAAGAGCCAATATCCTCGGTACGCCCAAACATCACAGAGCCATCTGCGGTCAGATCCGATCCTACATAATAAGAAGTGCAGGCACCGACCGGAATCCTTATCAAAACGGAAAGCCCCAGAACCGTCAGCAGGGACATCATCTGTTTTCTGTGTTTTCTCATTATTTACTCCTCCTCATGCGTTTTGCTTATCGCGCTTTCCCAAAACAGTATAAAGGAAATCCCGCAAAATGACAACCCGTTTTTGATTTTGCGTTCTTGAGCGTTCCTGACACGAAAGGTTTTCCGCGGCAATGTGCATCGCCAGCCCTGTTCCGCCGTCCGTCTCTGACTGTGTGTGTTCCCAGGAAACCCCAGCCTGATCTGGCAGGGTATACGCCTCCTTATGGATTATTTTGCAATATCTGGCCTGCTCGATTCCCATTGTTTCGCAATCTGCCAGACATACCTGCCAAAATTGTTGTCCTACTGCTATGAATGTACCTTAGCAGCATCCCACACAAAGTCCTGTACTTACCTTTCCTCTTCATTCACAGACACGAAAGAATACGGTTATCAGCATGGAGCAGGCTCATTCCATTTATTTTTCCCCATGCTGTTCCAGTGTATCACAGATCCGGGCCAGCATCTCTTTTAATTGCTGCAATTCTTCTGCGGACAAATTTTCTGCTGCCAGATGATCCTCTTCCTCAAATACCGTCCGCATTTCCAGGGCAGCCTTCGTTCCGGCTTCCGTCAAATAAACAAACAGTGAACGGCGATTCCCTGGTTTCTGCCTGCGTTCTATAAGCCCAATGTTTTCCATTCGCAACAGGATACTCCCGACGGTAGCCGGCTCAATCTCACAATAAGCTGCGATTGTTTTCTGGTCACTGCCATCATGTTCCAACAGATAATCCAACACTTTAGGTTTCCCAGATGTAAGTCCTATCTTAGCTGCTTCCGAGATAATGTTTCTCTGAAGCATGGTGTGTGATTTCATAAGCAGATAATGTAAAGACTCCACAATTGCCTCCCGGTTGATCATCTCTTTATTCCCGCGAAGCAACGAGCCAAGTAGCCGGAGTCATAAGGAATCCGTCGGCTTTGCCGACACCTTATGACATAGCTTGCACGGATATTTGGCGACTGCCGCGAGGGTCAAATACCCCGATGCTTGCAT
>JAJPXX010000003.1 GCA_021205225.1 Lachnospiraceae bacterium | reverse complement strand
TTCGTCTGCCGTCTCCGATTCTTCTAATTTATCAGTTTCGGTTTCTGTTTCAGTTTCTGCTTCTTTTTCTTCTTCTGTCTCTGTTTCGGTCTCAGCCTCGGTTACTTCTTCCGTCTCCGTTTCAGCTTCCGTTACTTCCTCGGTCTCCGCTTCCGTCTCAGCCTCGGTCACTTCTTCCGTCTCCGTTTCAGCTTCCGTTACTTCCTCGGTCTCCGTTTCTGTCTCAGCCTCGGTTATTTCTTCCGTCTCGGCCTCAGTTACTTCTTCGGTCTCCTCAGCTGTTGTCTCTGCCTCAGTTGCCGCTGCCTCCGTAACCGCTTCTGTCGCTGCCTGTGTCTGCGCCTCAGTTTCTTTTGTATTGGAACTGCAGCCAGACAGAGAAAGCGTCAGCGCAGCAGCCAGGACAAATACAGTTGCTTTTTTCATTGCGCTCATTCTCCTCTCAGTTACATCTGGAACCCTCGCACTACTTTCGCTGCCCGAGCGGTGGGCGAAGGTCTCTTCTCCGATTTCTTATATGAATCGGTCATGAAACAGGTGGTATAGTTACATAGATTCGCGGTACACGGGCGATATCCTGGAGCAGTCACGCCCCGTGCCCACACGATATGCCCATTATAACACATCAATTTTGAAATTCCAACCGCAAAGATACAAATATGTGATAAAAATACGGAAAAAAAGAAGAGGCAATCCGGTTGTTGCAGGATCTTATCTTTTGCGTTAAAATAGACCGCGTACTAAGAAATCTTTTGAAGGAGGATACGCTATGTTTATAGAAAGAAAAACCACTGAGCTTACGGACAATGTTTTTGACCTGATCGGAAAGCAATGGCTTCTGGTCACTGCGGCCAGACCAGATGGTACCTGCAACACTATGACCGCATCCTGGGGCGGACTTGGTGTGATGTGGGGAAAGGACATCGCTTTTCTTGTCATCCGGCCACAGCGCTACACAAAAGAATTCATTGACAGCTCGGACACGCTCTCCATATCCGTGCTGCCGGACGGATATAAAAAACAGTACGGCTATCTGGGTTCGGTGTCCGGCCGTGACGAGGACAAGATCACGAAAGCCGGCCTCACGGTAACACGCGACGGCGATACCCCGTATTTCGAAGAAGCGCGAATTGCCATGATCTGCAAAAAGCTTTTTGCGCAGCCCTATGACCCGGATTCGTTCCTGGATCAGAATGTGAAGGAAGACTGCTACCCGCAGAAGGATTACCACACGCTCTACATCTGCGAGATTGAAAAAGTACTGGTAAAAGAATAGGGAAAACGCGATTTATGGATGGCTCTGGCATAAGAATTGTTTCATGGACGGTATCGACTGCAGATGTGGCTGTTTCTTCCCCCATAGCGGGGACGGCTGCATCTTCTTCCATGGCACACGGGCAGATTTCGGCTCCATATACCGTTCACACGCGCTCCGGCAGGACAGCTCTCACTGTGGAGCGCTTTCTGCGCGCAAAGGGCTGCTCGCACCACGTCCTCACGCTTCTGAAACGCACGGATCACGGAATTCTGCTCAACGGCGTCTGGGCGTATGCCAATCAGCCGGTAAAACCCGGCGACGAAGTCACTATCCGCGTGGAGGAAGCCGTCGGCTCTGAACAGATCATGCCGATTCCTCTTGCGCTCTCCATCGTCTACGAGGATGAAGATGTGCTGGTGGTGGACAAACCCAGCGATATGCCGGTACACCCATCCGCGGGAAATTATGAGAATACGCTCGCAAATGCCGTGATGTATTACTATTCCTCAAAAGGAATCCCCTTTGTCTTTCGCTGTGTGACCCGGCTCGACCGTGATACGACCGGTCTGGTACTCCTCGCGAAAAACAGCCTCAGCAGCGCGATTCTCTCTGATCACTCCGCACACCGGCAGATTCATCGGGAATATCTGGCAATTGTGGAAGAGATGCTTCCCGAAAGCGGCACCATTGATCTGCCAATCGCCCGATTGGAAGGCTCTCCGCTGATGCGCTGTGTGAATCTGGAAAAGGGAGAGCGGGCTGTGACACATTACCAGAGACTGGCTGTCTGCCAGCGGAAGGAAGCTGCTTTCTCCATGTATCAGGATGCGGATACTTCCGAGATACTGAAAGGCTTCGCAAGTCCCGCCGTTTCGAGAAAATTCGCATACACAGACAAATATCACGCTTTGCCGGACGTCCTCTCGCTTGCCTCTGTACGACTGGAGACCGGACGCACCCATCAGATTCGCGTGCATATGAAAGCGATCGGCCATCCGCTGCCCGGAGATTTCCTGTACAATCCGGATTCCGTCTGCGAACTCGCTCCGAGACAGACGCTGCATTCGTACCGAATCACATTCGCGCACCCGATCACCGGAGAAACGCTTTCTTTTGTAAGCGAGCTGCCGGAGGATATGCGAAGGCTGCTGGCATATTATGATCCGGCTGAGTAAAAAATACCAGCCTTTCCTGAACTTCGACTCATAGCCTCCATCTCTAGCGGCACCATTACAAAAACAGAGAATTCCCTTCACTTATTGAACAAATTTATATCTGTATTGCTTAAATCAGAAGGGAATTTTCATTTGCAGTATACAGATAAAAATCGCCGTCTATAGTTGAAAAATCACTGTCATCCGTAATGATATTGTAAAGATTAGCATCTTTATAATAAGATAATACTGCAAAGTCAAACACATCGCACTTGTGTTCTTCAAGAGTGTTAATGCATTTATCTAAAACACTGTCTGTCAGTTCAAATCCCTGAACAGTACATATGGTTCTAACGTTAGTTAAAGTAGTTTTCAAAATTCTTTTTAACTGCATACGTTGTTCCGGCATACGCCTCAAATCTTTTCTGGAATATTTAGCTTCCGGATGAAGCGTCTGATAAATATCATATTCATGTTTTTCAACAATATTTATTAGTTCAGTTACATTTATCCTGGTAGTTACCAGTGTATAACCATCAGCAACCAATCTGTCAACAAAATTATAATAATCTGAAGCCCGCCTTTTTGTGGTTTCAGATTCTTTTTCAATAAATATCTGATATTTATACCAATATAAAACATTTGTATCCA
>JAJPXX010000194.1 GCA_021205225.1 Lachnospiraceae bacterium | reverse complement strand
CGAAGGTTCAAATACCGAGGATTCCCGAAGATTTTCCGCAATTTCCCGAAGAGCCTCAATACCTTGTAGTGATTGGATTTATGTGGGCGAAGGAAGTTGTAATAGGCAACCCAAAGCGCCAGGTCGTAGTTGGCACCATCGATGTTGTCGAAACCGTTCGTAGGCCTGTAAGAAACCTTGTATGTACGGTTCAGCCGTTCAACTATCTGTTTGTACGGCCGGAATTCTTTCGACACCTCATCGTCGTTGGTAAGTCCAATGACCTGTGTGATTGAGAACCTGAACTTCTCTCCGTATTGCCGGAAAAACTGCAGTGCGGCGAGTGGGTAGGCGCTATATCCGTCCGCAATGAACTGGAAGCCCTCAGGCAGCTCAGACAGATGCCTGAATGCCATCCGCATTGCCATGATGCAGGGGCCGACGCCACGGTTATCAGATACCTGATAGCCAATGATAGAGCGGCTGGCTGCATCCATGATGAACCAGATGTAGGCTTTTACCTTGCGGATTTTAATGTAAGTCTCGTCAGCAATAAATATGCTGCTGGTGCCGTAGTCGTAGTTATCAACGAACGGTTTGATACAGATAGCGGCTGTCTTACAGTAGTTGGCGATCTGCTGGTGGGAGATGCTGATGTTATACAGGTCTTTCAGGGCCTGGGATGTCTTACGTAACGACAGCCCGAGGTTTATGTGCAGGGTCAGGCAGAGCGACATGACGTGGGCGTTATGCCTGCTGAATTTCAGCGAGCAGGCGTTTTTGGGGAGCGAGTTCAGATCCATCTTGAAGAAATCTATCGTGAATTCGCGGTAGATGTAGTGAAGCTTATACTTGTTCTTGCCATGATCTTCGTCCAGATCCTTCTTATCGACCTTCTTCAGGTTGTGGAGATAGTAGGGACATTTCGGATTCACGCATTTGTGGATGACGAAATGCTTGCGGTGTTTCTTCTGAACGAGGGATTGTCCGCAGTGTGGGCAGCGGAGATTCAGGGAAGAAAAGCGGTTGGCTTCGGAGGGTGAGAACCTGGCGTCACAGACTTTGCAAAGGAGCTGTCCTTTTTTGCCATTGTTTTTATAAAGGTAGATGGATGGAGCCTGGCACCTGGGGCAGGAACAGTTTTCCGGGATATCACAGTCTGAGCGGCGTCTCACGGGCTTGATGATCTTGCCGTAGCGCTGCTGGTAGTAGGGCAGCAGGTCCTTCCAGGTCCAATCCTGCTTGTAAGGCTGGATGTGAGGAAGCTCGTCGGTCTTTAACTTCTGATACTTTGGCGAGTGGGAATCATCGTATGCCCACTGCCTGAGTGGTATATATCTGCAAATAAAACTGACCAGCCAGCAATTTTGGCGATAAAGGTCTTGAATAATCTGAAGTAAATACAGTATAATGTCCATGAGCAATGGCTCCTTTCGTATAAGGTGGTTGTGGTGACGACATTATACCAGAAAAAGGGAGGTCATTGCTCTTTTTATTGCAGATTTCCCATAAAATCAAGGTTTCTATAGGTTTTAGGCACTAAAAAACGGGTAGGATTTGACACTACCTAACAGTAGACGGAGGATTTTAGAATTAATGAATATAGCAGTGATTTTGGCTGGGGGAGTAGGCAACCGAGTCGGGGCGAATATCCCCAAGCAGTTTATAGAAGTTTTAGGGAAGCCCGTTTTAGCATATACAGTTGAGGCATTTCAGAATTGTCCGGAGATTGATGCAATAGAAGTTGTGTGCATCAAGTCTTATATTGGTTATATGGATGAGATGAAAAAAAAGTATGGGTTTGATAAAATGCTGTGGGTAGCAGAAGGCGGAGATACTTTTCAAGAATCAGTACTAAATGGTATTAAGAATTTGGAAGATAAGGTCAGCAGAGATGATATAGTTCTTGTCCATTTTGGCGCATCGCCTTTTATTGAAGATGATATTATCACAGATGCTATTCGCGTCTGCAAAGATAAAGGTAATGCAATATCTACAACAGATTTTTATGTACTTTCCGGTATGAAAGATAATACAAATTCTGTATGTGATCCTGATAATGCTTCCTCAACATATATAGATCGAGATACCATTGCTTGCATGAGTACTCCACATGCATTCCGATATGGTTTTATTGATGACATATATAAGGAAGCAATAGAAACTGGCATAATAAATGAAGTGGAGCCACATACCACAACATTAATGTATAAGATGGGAAAGAAGATTTATTTCTCAAAAGGTAGTCAGACCAATATTAAGATTACCAGGAAAGAAGATCTTGATCTGTTTGAAGGGTATGTTTTGATGAAGCAGAGAAGAGCGGCAGGAAAACATCATGGAGATGATGAACCAAATTAAATCACTTTATAGCCAGAGGAGCGTCGCCGGCGGCGCAATAGTTCTGTTTGCTTGAAAGCATGGCTATGTTTAGCTGAGCAATCAGTGATATTACAAAAGGTGATCATATGAAACAATCCCCAAGATAAGTAGAAGAGCTTTATTTTTATTTGGGGAGTGGATTTGTCTCCCCATACTATCTTGGAGATTTTAGCTGTCCCCAGATTATCGAGGAGAACTTGAAGTTAAAGTGGGGACTCCCCAGATTATCTTACAGAATCCCCACGGTAGATTGGAGAACCATTATTATATAAGTTCGTACGCTGGTCTGTGGGAATGACTCATACTTTCGGAATAATAATATACTGCATATTTTGACTTAAAGAGGTTTTGCACTATGGGAAGAGATTTCACATCACAGGAAATATTGGTTCAACGAATTGAGACGTACAGGGTAAAAAATGGACTGAATTATCACGAACTTTCAAGCAGGTTGAATCTCCCATATACGACTTTGTCTGAAATCGTTCATGGAAAAAGGGTTCCGCGGCTTGATACTGTGGATATTATTTCAGGGGCAATGGGGAAAACTACTTCCGAACTGCTTGCGCCTGCAATTTCAACCTCATTAGAAAATGTATCTGTCGATACATTTTCAGATACAATTAGAAGCTTATCTGATACAAAACGGGATATGCTGATTGTATACTTAAAGATGTTGAATGAATGCACTTTTATAGATTAGCCTATGACCACAATTACGTTAAACGGTGAGAATAAACGGTTTAAGGA
>JAJPXX010000153.1 GCA_021205225.1 Lachnospiraceae bacterium | reverse complement strand
TGGAAAAGTTTGTTACGCAGCAGAGCTGCGGGGAATTGGACCCTGAGAGATTAAAGTTATAAAATTTTCCTTCTGAATAATAAGTCAGGCCGGTACGGCTCGATGCCACCCAGATATTGCCCTCATAATCTTCTATCATCGAACAGCAGGAAATCATACCCGACATCCCGTCCGGCGTCTGAAATGTATCGTTCTCATCAATCCCGGCAATTCCGTTGTCACAGAGTCCCCATATCATTCCGTCCGCACTCTCATAAAAGCGGTTCACCGCATAGAGGTCGCCGGTATCAATCTCCTCTGCGTCAAAAGCCGCTGCCATGTATCCCTCTTCCGTCCGGCGCAGCCGCACTGCCTCACTGCCGCCGCTGCCGAGATAAATACAGCCGTCCGAAGAGCCAAACACACTGTAGCAGTCATTTTCCAGCCACGCTCCCGCATCCAGAATCCCGGTCAGCTCCCCGGCATCCGCAAGCAGAATCTGGCTATTGTCCGCGCAGCCCCAGATCACACCCTCACTGTCACAGGTCAGGTCATAGACAACCATCCCCTCTGTTCCTTCGACAGGAACCAGCGCTGCACCCGCCGCACTCTCGTCCGCAAACACAACCCATGCCAGGCCGGACGTCGTGCCCACATATACATTACCGTCCAGATCAGATGAAAAAGAACGAACGGAATAAAACCCGCTGCCCCCATCCGCGCATGGTACGCTCGTAAAGCTTCCGTTCTCATACAGATACACGCCTGCATCATTCGTCCCAATAAAAAGGCGGCCGCTTTCGTCCTCATAAAGGGCACGGATACTGGAAGAACCCACCGCATTTTCCCCAATGCTGAAGTTCTCAAAATTCCTGCCATTGTAGCGAAGCAGACCGCCATAGCTGCCAATCCATATATATCCGTCCGAAGTCTGGAGTACAACATTCGCTTCCCCCGTATCCAGCCCGTTGTTCTCATTATAAACAGTCTTAATCCACTGATTCGCGCCGGAATCCTCTGCGTACGCCCATGAAAAAGGAAGCATCCAGATCAGCAGACCAAAAAAACAAAAGCAAAAAGCACGCAAAGACCACTTATCATTTATAATCTTACCATACCTTCCACACAAAGTACGCCTCCACATCCCGCAGTCCTTTGGACTCCGTATTTACCCGCGTCAGGCCGTATCCTGAATGTTCGATTCTATTTTTCTGCAGGTGTAAGCCCTCACAACGTCCGCTCATATCTAATCACATATAAAACCAAAACCTTACTCTCATTCTACACAGTCTTTGATGAATTGGCAATCTATTTTTCACGAAAAAAGCTTACGAAAATCCGGAATAATCGGATAGGGGTGCTCTCACCCCTATCTGCTGCGCCAGGCGGGTGCGGCGCAAGCCGCAAATTTCCACACCCGCCTGTGTACAATCGGATAGGGGAAACGCTCTTCTCCCCTATCCGCTGTGCCAGGCGCGAGTAGCGAAGCTACTAATTTCCACTCGCGCCTGTGTACAATCGGATAGGGGGAGTCCTCTCACACTATCCGCTGCGCGAGCCGGGTGCGGCTTTAGCCGCAAAATTCCTTACCCGGCTCTGTGCAGTCAAATACCCCGATGCAAGCATACGGGGCATCAAACTTGTGGCGATGCAAGCATCGGGGTATTTGACCCTCGCGGCAGTCGCCAAATATCCGTGCAAGCACGGCTACTTGGCTCGTTGCTTCGCGGGAATAAAAAGAAACGGCTCGAAACCGTTCCTTTTCTTCACCGGATATATGCAGTTGTAAGCTCCGTCACCTCATCGACATAAGGCCATAGCTCCTCACAGCGGCTGGTTCCTGTGAGATACAGTTCCATATTATCTCCCACCGCATCTATCAGACTGCGCAATTCCTCCATCGAAACAATCCCGCGGTCCGTCAGCCCGAGAATCTCGTCGAGAATCAGGACGTCACATTCCTCCGTCACCAGAACCTTCCGAGCAAAATTAAGGCCGTTTTTTATGTTCCGGCATTCATCCGCCCGCTCCTGCTCGTTCAGGCTCTCATACTCCTCCGGGAACCGTTCAAATCGAAACAGCCTCATCTGTGGCTCCAGTCTCTTAAAATATTCCGCAACTGTCTCGTTATTTTTTTCCTTCAGGAACTGAATCACGATCACACTCCTGCCCGTGCATGCCTCGCGAAGCCCTTTTCCGAGCGCCGCAGAGGTCTTTCCCGTGCCGTTTCCGCAAAAAATGTGTATCTTTCGTCCGCTCATACCCTTCCTCCTGACCCCGGATTCGCTTTTTCTGTAAGCCTTCGCTCCTGTTTGGCCTCTTCTTTTTCCGGAACCGTCAAAGCGACAGAAACTTTCTGTATCAAACCGCCACATTTTACTACATTCTTCTTTAAAAAACAATCACGGGAAATGCCGAAAATTGAGGGGCGATCTCCCGTGATTTGGTGCAAATTAGATTGACCGCACCCTTATCGTCTAAGCAAGGTACTCCATTTTGCTCACGGATACCTCATAGGCAGTTCGTTTCTCCGCAGATTCCTCATTCAGTTTTTTCACATACTCCCTGCTCTGTATGCGCCCCCATACCTGCACATGACCGCCCACTTCAAATCCGGAAGCAAAACGCGCGTTTCTCCCCCAGCAGATACAGGGAATGTAATCCGATTTCCCATATGGCCGGTTGACTGCCAGCAGCATATCCGCAATTTCCCGTCCAAGCGGGGTTCTCCGGTAAACCGGCGCCTTACAGATATAGCCGTCCAGGTAAATCTGATTACTTTTTACTTTATCACTGTCATCCTCCACAAAGCTGACTTCCCTTGCAAATACGGAAAGGACCAGCCTGTTCCTTTTCTCCTCGTGCCGGTTATATGAGCGGAACTGGCCGAAAATCTGTATGTATGAATCCCGGTAATCCTTTGTAACATCAATCAGCCGCTCCGAAATCATCACAGGGATAACATCGGATGAGTCGCTCAGCCTCTGCACGGAAATGTCCACCATGTAAAATCCTTCCCCGAAGACCTCGTGGCTGAATGAAAAATCAGAAATGATTTTTCCCATGATGGACACCTGATTGTTTTCAATGATCTTATCTGTCATAGCTTTTCAATCTCCCTTCCTTTGTATAGAGGAATTTCTTCCTGTATATAGTCTATAT
>JAJPXX010000111.1 GCA_021205225.1 Lachnospiraceae bacterium | reverse complement strand
CCTTGTACTTATATCCGCTCTGCTCATAAACCTTCATGTTTCTCGTCGTCTTCACTTTTCTCGTTGTCATAGATTTGACTCCTTTCAGATTTGCATTCTTCGTAGAATTTCAGATGTTTCACAGTTTCCATTTTCCTATGCCATTTTTCATGCGCACTCCCATAGGCACCACCTCCTCCAAGCGCTTCCCGCATACGAAAAAAGAAGCTGCTGACACGTATTTTTCTTACGCATCAACAGCTTCCGCTTTGATTCAGTGTACTATTTTCAACATTTATTCAGGTTTTTCCTTATTTTCTGCGTTATCCCTGATCCGGTAATAATCTTCCATATCAATCCCGATCTTCACCGTAGCGTCAGGTTTCGGCAAACGGTGGTTGCCCAAGAGACACACAGTCTCGACGTTCGCCGTCTGTGGAAACATATCCACGCAGCAAATCCTTTCCGCCTGATACCCATTTTTCAACAGCACCTCCAGATCCCGCGCGAGACTGGTTGGTTTGCAGGAGATATATAAAATCCGCGGCGCGCCGTAGGCGATTATTTTTTGCAGCGCTTTCGGATGAATCCCGTCGCGCGGCGGATCAAGTACGATAAAATCCGGCCGTTCGGAGATCATATTGAGAACCTTCAGAACATCGCCCGCGATAAAAGTGCAATTGTCAAGTCCATTCATCCTGGCGTTTTCGCGGGCAGCTTCTACAGCCTCTTCTACGATTTCTACGCCAATCACTTTCTCCGCGACCGGAGCGAGAATTTGCGCTATCGTACCTGTCCCGCTGTAAAGGTCAAAAATCACTTTAGGCGTGCTGTGCGTATTACGCATATGCTGTGTCCACATATTCTGTGTCCGCATATCCCGCAAGTTTTGCAAATCTGGTGAAACAGGGGCGCTTCCATCCTTCTCTGCCTCAAATCCCGCCACATATTCGCGCGCCGCACCATACAGAACCTCTGCCCCCAGGGAATTCGTCTGAAAGAAGGAAAATGGGGTGATTTTAAAACGCAGGCCAAGCAGGGTCTCATAAAAATAGTCCTGACCATATAAAATAGTCGCCTCGTCGCTCTGCACAATGTCTGCCAGAGAGTCATTGCGCATATGAAGGATTCCTGCGATATGGCCTTGCAGATTCTGTTCCAGAGCCAGGATGTGCGCCGTATATTCTTGCTGGATTTCCGCAAATTCTTTCCTGGTATTTTCCTCTTTTATCCCTGCCGTTACCAGGCAGACCAGGATTTCCCCTGTCTTTTCAGCACGGCGCAGCAACAGGTGTCGCAGGATGCCCTCATGTGTCATTTTGTGGTAATGCGGGATCTGCCGTTCCTGAAAAAAAGAAAGCGTTTCTTTCAGGAGTGCTGTCATATCCGAATGCACCAGGTGACAGTCATCCGCAGTCAGCACATCGTAATGGCTGCCCCGCCTGTGAAGACCAAGGGTGAGCGGTCCATCCTTGTACTCGTTGCCAAAAGAAAACTCCATTTTATTACGGTAGGCAAATTCCTGCGGGCTGCGTAAAATCCCTTCAAATACAGCGTCAATCGCGGAGTTCGACTCCGAAAGCGCCGCAGAACCCGTCACTAATTCCGCTGCCGCTGCAGGTTCTTTCATGAATTCCGTCTCCGTGCGCAGCACTGGCGCAAGCAGGCGTTTTACCTGCTCTGCTTTTAGCTTTAGCTGGCTTTCATAAGACAGGCTCTGCCAGGTGCAGCCGCCGCAGGCAGGAAAAAGTGAGCAGGCAGGCTCCTGTTTTTCCAGCATGGATGGCTGTAATACCTCTAAAAGACGGCCTTCCGCGCGCCCGCTCCGTTTTTTCGATATCGCAAACCGAATCATCTGACCGGGAAGGACGTTTTTTACCGTCACAGTGCCTTCTTCCGTCCGCACGATTCCTTTATTTGGAAAATCAACGCGTTCTACTGCGCCTTCCATGATCTGACCCTTTTTCATTTTTTTCCTCCTCGTGGCAAAAGACCATATGTATTACTGATGCCGTCCAGAATCGGATAGGGGGATAATTAGTCCCCCTTCCACACCACCTGGCATACCGTTCGGTACCAAGGCGGTTCAATAGTTTACACGTACTTTCAGATAGTGGGCACTCATGGATGGGTATCCAAGTTTGTCTACTATGATCGTTTTAGTGAGTGCACTGTTCAGCATCCCTGCCGCTCGCCATACTCCTTTCCGACAGTTCGCCATTTCATGCACTTTCCACTCTGGCAAATGTAGCGCTCGTAGCATTCTGTACCTCGTGCGCACCTTTTTCCATTGTTTCCAGTACACTGCCCGGATTCGATGGCGCAGCCATTCATCCGTTTGTGCCATCAGTGTTTTCATGTCCGCATAGCGGAAATAGTTTATCCACCCAGTCGTATATTCCCTGAGTTTCCTCTCTCTTTCCGCGTTGCTCCATTTGCTGCCTCTGGTCGTCAGCTCCCTCAGTCGATTTTTCATTTTGGTCACCGACTTTGGGTGTACTCTCAGTCTGCATTTTCCTCTGTACCGGTAAAATCCATAGCCAAGGTATTTTATCTTGCTGACGAGGCTTACTGTCGTTTTCTGGAGATTGATTTTCAGGAATAGTTTATCGGTGATGTATGGTACGATATTGTTCAGTGTCCGCTCTGCACTTTTCTGACTTTTGCAGAAAATAATACAGTCATCAGCGTACCGGACAAATTTGTGTCCCCTTTGTTC
The DNA here is from genome assembly GCA_021205225.1 of Lachnospiraceae bacterium. GTDB lineage: Bacteria > Bacillota > Clostridia > Lachnospirales > Lachnospiraceae > Choladousia. The sequence continues at coordinate 476 of JAJPXX010000111.1, read as the reverse complement.
CAGTTCCTTGTCCAATTCGTTTAGCATGACATTCCCACACAGTGGGCTGAGTGGACCGCCCTGCGGTACACCTTCTGTCGTCGCATGAAAGCCTCCGTCTTCCATGACTCCCGCGTTCAGATATTTGTGTATCAACGATATGACCCGGCCATCCTTGACCGTCCTCGACAGCACTTCTATCAGTTTGCTGTGGTTAACAGTGTCAAAGTATGACTGTAAATCCATGCTGACCACGTATACGTATCCTTCATCGACGTATTCTTTACATCTTTTCAGCGCATCATGGGCACCCCTTTTGGGGCGGAAGCCGAAACTGTTGTCGGAAAACTGTTCTTCGTAGATTGGTGTCAGTTCCTGCGCGATTGCCTGCTGCACCATCCTGTCCACCACCGTGGGTATTCCTAATTTCCTTACTTTTCCCTTCTCCTCCTTGGGTATCTCTACCCGCCGAACCGGGTTGGGCTTGTATTTCCCCT
>JAJPXX010000124.1 GCA_021205225.1 Lachnospiraceae bacterium | reverse complement strand
GACTGAATTCCACTTGTACCCCCGAGTTGTGGAATTTAAATTTTCATTTCACCTCTTTCCAAACTTTATGAAAAGAATCTGAAATTTATATTGACAAATGGTTCGATCACTCTATAATAGAGCTATACATATGAACGATTGTTCATTTGTTCATTCAAATAATTAATTTAAAACTATTGGAGAAAGGAAAACAGGAAAATGAAAAAGACCTACAAGATCGATGTGGACTGTGCAAACTGCGCAAATAAGATGGAGGAAGCAGCGAAGAAAACAGCCGGCGTCAAGGACGCGACCGTAAACTTCATGGCGCTCAAGATGATCGTTGAATTTGAAGAAGGCCAGGATCCGAAAGCTGTCATGAAAGATGTTCTGAAGAACTGCAAAAAGGTCGAGGACGACTGCGAAATTTTCCTGTAAATCACCACGCAGGATTTTTCACCGCACTGCAACATAGCAGAATTATAACTATTCAGGACAGTACCTCGCACTTGCTGCGAAGACCATATGATAACCTATAGCCTATGGGGCATCAGACAATCTACAGGGGAGACACGGTTATGAATAAAAAGCAGAAAAAAATGTTCATTCGCATCCTTATCGCGGCAGCATTGATGATTCTTTTTTCTTATCTGCCGATCGAGGGATATCTTCGCTTCGGACTCTTTATGATTCCTTATCTGGTCATTGGATATGATATCCTGAAAAAGGCTGGAAAAGGCATTCGCAACCGGCAGGTATTTGATGAAAATTTCCTGATGGCGGTCGCGACACTGGGCGCCATTCTTCTTGGCGACTACAGCGAAGGCGTAGCCGTGATGCTCTTCTACCAGATCGGCGAACTCTTCCAGAGCTACGCAGTCGGCAAAAGCCGCCGGAACATCAGTGATCTGATGGACATCCGTCCGGATTACGCGAACGTGGAGCGTGACGGTATTCTTGAAAAAGCTGACCCTGATGAAGTGGAAATCGGCACGACCATTGTCGTACAGCCTGGGGAAAAGGTTCCGATCGACGGAGTTATCCTGGAAGGCAAGACTTCACTCAATACCAGCGCTCTGACTGGTGAAAGCCTGCCCCGCGACGCGGCCGCAGGAGATGAAATCATCAGCGGCTGCATCAACATGACCGGCATGATCCGGGTACGCACGACAAAAGAATTCGGCGAATCCACTGTCTCAAAGATTCTGGAGCTGGTCGAAAATTCCAGCTCCCGCAAATCCAGATCAGAGAATTTTATTTCTAAATTCGCGCGCTATTATACCCCAGCGGTCTGCTATGGCGCGGTCGCGCTGGCAATCCTGCCGCCTCTGGTTCGGATACTGTTTTTGGGGCTGTCTCCTGAATGGGGCGACTGGATTTACCGTGCCCTGACATTCCTCGTCATCAGCTGCCCGTGCGCGCTGGTTATCAGTATCCCGCTCAGCTTTTTTGCCGGAATCGGCGGCGCGAGCAACGCTGGCGTACTGGTCAAGGGATCGAATTATCTGGAAACCCTCTCGCAGACGAAATATGTAGTATTTGACAAGACCGGCACCATGACCCGGGGCGTCTTCGAGGTGAGCGGCGTTCATCACAGTTCGCTGGCAAAGGAACAATTGCTGGAATACGCAGCGCTCGCGGAAAGCGCATCCTCGCACCCAATCAGCAAGAGTCTCCAGCGCGCTTACGGAAAACCCATTGACCGTACCAGAGTTACAGATATCGAAGAAATCAGCGGCAACGGCGTTACCGCAAAAGTAGACGGGAAAACTGTGGCGGCCGGCAACACAAAGCTGATGGATCGACTCGGAATTGCCTATAAAGACTGTCACCATGTCGGTACGGTCGTACATATCGCCATCGGCGGACAGTACGCAGGCCATATTCTGATCTCTGACATTGTAAAGCCTACCGCGAAGGAAGCCATTCAAAGTCTCAAAAAAGCCGGAGTCACCAAAACCATCATGCTCACCGGCGACTCAAAGCGTGTCGCAGACCAGGTGGCAGCGGAGCTTGGATTTGACGAAGTGTACAGTGAACTGCTCCCTGCCGACAAGGTAGCAAAGGTCGAAGAACTTCTGGAAAAGAAAAAAACAAAAACAGAACAGCTTGCATTCGTCGGCGACGGCATCAATGACGCCCCGGTGCTCTCCCGTGCGGATATCGGTATTGCGATGGGCGCGATGGGCTCTGACGCGGCGATTGAAGCTGCGGACATTGTACTGATGGACGATGATCCGCTTAAAGTCGCCAAAGCCATCCGCATCTCACGCAAATGCATCCGCATCGTCTACCAGAATATTTATTTTGCGATCGGTATCAAAGCAATCTGCCTGATCCTCGGCGCACTTGGCATTGCCAATATGTGGATGGCGATCTTTGCCGACGTAGGCGTTATGATTCTTGCCGTATTAAACGCAATCCGGGCATTGTTTGTGAAGAAGCTGTAAAGAATGAAACGTAATGAAAGAAGGGGTAAACCTTATGTCTGAAAAAAACATAACATCTGAAAAAACCGCTTCCGACTGCTGCGGCTGCGATGAGTACGAAGTCCACGAGAATCTGCTTAAAATCGTAAATGACACATTGCCGGATGAAACCACGCTCTACGATCTGGCCGAGCTGTTCAAGGTCTTCGGCGATTCCACACGCATCCGTATTCTCTACGTATTGTTCGAAGCGGAGGTCTGCGTCTGCGACCTCGCCTCAGCATTAAACATGAACCAGTCCGCGATCTCCCATCAGCTGCGGATTCTGAAGGCTAACCGCCTGGTGAAAAGCCGCCGGGAAGGGAAATCCGTATTTTACTCCCTCGCCGATGACCATGTGAGAACCATACTCGCACAGGGCGAAGAACACATTAAGGAGGACTAAGGCATTCAGAACATCTGTCAGACGGGTAAAAACACGCTCTGGCGCGAAACGGAGGAAGCGGACATGATAAACCGGGACGATATGCTGGAATTAACCAGAAGAATGACGCCAGCGAGGTCATCCATCGACCGCATTGCAGGCGCTTATTTTGATGAAGAAGGCGATGTAGACGGAACCTTCAACAACCACTTTCTGAAGCTCGACGCGCCGGAACGGGGGCGGCATCTGAAAATCGCAAAAGACATCCTCTTTTCTGAGACAAACAGAAGCTTGAAGGATTATCGCATCCCGGCAAACGCGAAAAAACCAGGCAGCATATGGCAGCTTCTGGATGGTATAAAGGACTGCGGCCTGAAAAATGACGCATTTCTGGATATCCTGTACGAGCTGATTGGGGAAACCCAGCCTTCCGGCACTCCATACGCATTCCTGGTCTTTCACGGACGCTATGATATCCCGCAAAAAGGAACAGATAAAGAATGGCTGGAGGGGTCTGAGGAAGTCTACGAATACCTGATCTGTGCGCTCTGTCCGCTTTCGGGGGACTATGAGGCTGGCAGTCCGGAATTCGGTTTCCTCTATCCGGCCTTTCGTAACCGAAGCTCGGATGAGCGATATGTCAATCTTTTTGAGGCGAATCCACAGCAGCCGCATACGAATCTTACACAGCTGTTCCTATAGTTACAAGAAACGTTACAGATAACAAAATCGCGCTTCCATACGTTTTCGCATAAAATACAAAAACCTCTGGAAACGCGAAACATCGACTCAAATCATTACATACTATTTATTTTTTCCTTAATCCTTTCTTTACTGCCGGAGCGATGGATACGGACGGCTCGTAATATGGAATCAGCGTCGATTGCAGGGCGTGGTAAATATCGGATTTTCCCGGCCAGACTGTTCCGATTACCTGGTTGTTCCGATCCAGCTGGTGGAACCAGGAACCGTTCACATGATCAAGTACAGTCTCATCGAGATACCTCATAAACTGCGCGTAATCAGCCGCGTACTTTGCCTTGCCCGTCGCACGGTAAAGAACCGCGGAGGTATTGATCGCCTCAGCAAGCGTCCAGTGCATACGGTCATGAACGACAGGCTGCCCATTCCAGTCCGTCGTGTAGACAATGCCCGGCGCGCCGTCTGCGTTCCATGCGTCCTCTACCGCCCGATTGTATAATTTTTCCGCCGCATCAATATATTTTTGCGGCTGGCGCCAGTCCTCTCCGATTGTCCCCATATGCTCTTCAAACGCCGGCACCGACAAAGCCCACTGCGTGATCAGGCGAGCCCACTCGATGCCATGGCCAGGCGTCGCGCCATAAGGCTTAAACTGGTCATCCGGGCGGTCTTTGTTGCACTCCAGATCCGGCGTCCAGTCCTTTGTGAAATGCTCCGGAATGCGCCAGTCGTTCGCACCTGCCCATTCGAGTACATGGTCGATAATGCGCTCTGCTCTCACGCGGTTGGACTCATTGCCGGGCACATCCGCCGCTGCCAGAAAAGCCTCTACTGTGTGCATATTCGCATTCAGGCCGCGGTAATCATCCAGAACTGTCAGTTCTGTATTCCAGGTATCACGGGCAAGCCCTTCCTCCTCATTCCAGAAATGGGAATCATAGAAAATCAGAGCCTCCTTCAAAAGCTCCTGTGCACCCGGCCTGCCCGCAAGCATTGCGGAAGACGCCGCCAGAATCACAAACGCATGCGCATAACACTGTTTATCCGGCAAAAATTTCCCATCCGCCGACAGTCCCGGATACCAGCCGCCATATCTCGCGTCATGCAGTTCTCCGGTCAGTCCTTTCAGCGCTGCGTCAACCAGCGCTTCACTGCCCTCATGTCCGAGCAGCACGCCAATACTGTAGACATGCGCCATACGGCAGGTAATCCATGTTTCCCTGTTGCGCTCCTTCCACGGTGTCCCGTCATCCCCCAGATAATACGAGCTTCCTCCCGGTGAGGGAAACCGATGTCCAAACCGGAGAAGTCCCTCCCGAATCTCCGCCAGAAAAGCCCGGTTTTCTTCAGTGTCAATCTGGTATTTTGCGTTTTCTTCGCTCATGCTTATTCTCGCTCCTTTTATATATTGAACAGAGGCGCAGGCCGGTGCCTGTTATCCCTGTCATGTGTTTCCTTCAGCGTAAAAACATCCGAATCATCCGATCATTTAGCCTCCTGTACGGCTGATAGCGCATCGGCAGATCCATCCAGAGCTTTTTATCTACGATGCTCTTATAATGAGAGAACGTATCAAATCCCTTCTTCCCGTGATAAGAGCCCATGCCGCTCTCGCCAAACCCGCCAAAGCCCATCTCACTGGTCGCCAGATGAATGACCGTATCATTGATACAGCCGCCGCCAAACCCGCATTTGGCCGTTACCATCCGGGCGGTGCCTTTGCTGCGCGTAAACAGGTACAACGCCAGCGGATGCTCCATAGAATTAATCTTCCGGACGGCGGCATCAAGAGATTCGTAGGTAAGCACTGGTAGTACCGGGCCAAAGATTTCCTCCTGCATCACTGCGTCGTCAAACGTGACCGCATCAAGCACCGTCGGTTCAATCCGCAGCGAATCCGGATCTGTCCGTCCGCCAACTACTACCTTTGACGGATCAATCAGCCTTTGTATCCGCTCAAAGTGCTTCTGATTGATGATTTTTCCATAATCCCTGTTTTTCAGCGGTGATTCACCGAATTGTTTCCGGATCTGTATGCGTATCTGGGCGATCAGCTCATCCTTAATTGCCGGGTCGCAGTAAACATAATCCGGGGCCACGCAGGTCTGGCCGCAATTGAGAAATTTACCGAACACAATTCGCTTCGCCGCGAGCTTCAGATTGGCGGTGCGGTCTACGATACAGGGACTTTTTCCCCCAAGCTCCAGGGTTACGGGAGTCAGATGAGCGGCTGCCTGCCGCATCACTTCCCGTCCTACGGCTTTGCTGCCGGTAAAGAAAATATAGTCAAAATGTGTTCGCAGAAGGTACTGGTTTTCCTCGCGTCCGCCGGGTATTACGGCTACATAGGCCTCGTCAAAGCATTCCCGTATCAGCTTCGCGATCAGGGCGCCTGTATTCGGCGAATAGGCGCTTGGCTTCAGCACAACCGTGTTCCCGGCCGCGAGCGCGTCTACAAGTGGCTCCATCGTAAGCAGGAACGGGTAGTTCCATGGGCTCATGATCAGCGCCACACCGTAGGGAGAAGGCTTTACAAAGCTGTGCGAACAGAACTGCGCCAGAGGCGTCCGCACGGTTTTCTCTCCCGCAAAGCCTCTTACATGCCTTTGCATATAGCTGATCTCACTTAAAGTCAGCCCGGTCTCACACATATAGCTTTCCGATTCACTTTTCCCCAGATCCTTTTTCAAAGCTTCACCGATCTGAGACTCATATTTTTTAATACAGGCTTTCAGCCGACCGATTGCGTTCAATCGAAAATCCACGTTCAGCGTCGCGCCGGAATAAAAAAACTTCCGCTGCTTCTCCACAATCTTCTGAATCTCCGTCTCGGTCATCTTACCGCTTCCTTTCTATAAAATAGTAAACGACGTAAGTCGTTTTACTTTGCGCCGGACCTTTCCGAATACAGAATCCGAATCCTTACTTCTGCATCACCTTACAATAGAATCTCTCCAGCTCTTTCGCATCCATCAGCACTGGTACCGGATACAGGGGATTCGCTTCTTTGTCCGCATAGTGAGCCATTTTCGGAATATCTTCTTTCCAGATCTCCGGGATCACCTCGCCAATACCGAAGCGCTTCTTCATCTCTTTGATCGCCTGGATAAACGCCTTTGCCGCCGCCTCCTCCGCCGTGTCTTTCTCCGCGACGCCAGCCACAGCAGCCAGACGCGCCAGCTTATCATACACGCTGGAACCATATTCCTCTAAAACCACAGGCAATAAAACCGCGTTCGCCAGCCCGTGCGGAACATTATACTGGCCGCCAAGCGAATGCGCAACCGCGTGGACATAGCCCACATAGGATTTCGTAAACGCGCAGCCTGCATAATAAGAACCATACAGCATATTTCTTCTCGCTTTTAGATTTTTCCCATTTGTGTAGGCTTCATCCAGATTTTCAAAAATCAGCTTCACTGCCTGCTCGGCCTGTTTTCTGGTGCCCCGTGTCGTCGTATTGCCAATATAAGCCTCAACAGCGTGGGTCAGGGCATCCATCCCGGTCGTCGCCGTGACAAACGGCGGCAGACTCAAAGTCACATTCGGATCAAGTACCGCATAACGGGGAATCAGGCAAAAATCATTGATCACATACTTATATCTCGTCTGGGCATCCACAATCACACACGCCAGCGTAGTCTCACTGCCGGTTCCGGCAGTCGTTGGCGCCGCAATCAGAAGCGGAAGCCGTCCATGCACGCGCAGAATGCCTTTCATCTTTGCCAGAGACTGTTTCGGCTTTGCTACCCGCGCCCCTACTGCTTTCGCGCAATCCATGCTCGAACCGCCTCCGAATCCGATAATCGCCTCACAGAACTCCGCATGGTAAAGAGCCAGCGCCTCCTCCACGTTCGCGGTGGTTGGATTGGCGTCCGTCTGATCATACATGGCATAGAAAATACCGTTCCTGGTGAGCGCCTGTTCCAGATCCCTGGTAAGCCCTAGCTTCGCAATGCCAGGATCCGTGACGATCAGAACGCGCGTGCATTTTTTCTTTTTTAACAATTCGGAGAGCTGATCTGCCCGACCGATGATTTTCGGATTCCGATAGGGCAAAAATGGCAAAGCAATTTTAAAGACTGTCTGAAAAGCGCGGCAATATATTTTTTTCAGCTGATTCATAAGGCAGAACCTCCCTCCTTTATCCAACGATTCACGTCACTGTCCCGAAGCTTTTCCCTGCAAATCATCATCTAACGATTTTATCATCGTACCAGTAAAATCAATACTTGTCAATAAAGCAAATGAAAACAAAAAAGGATAGAGGAAATTCTGTCTGCCTCTATCCTTTCGTTCGTCTATATTTAATAAAATCCGTCAGGACGTCTTCCGGCTGGATACCACGTCAAAGATAACTGCCACGAGAAGAACCGCGCCCTTTACAACGTACTGCCAGGAATCGCCGATACCCATAATGGACATCCCCATATTAATCACGCCGAGCAGAAGCGCGCCGATGATTACGCCGCCGATCGTACCGCTGCCGCCGTATGCGGAAGCGCCGCCAATAAAACAGGAGCCAATCGCGTCCATCTCAAAGGAGTTGCCGGTGGAACCGTTTACCGAGCCGACACGCGCCAGGCAGAGCAGTCCGCACAGGCCCGCAAGCAGACCCATGTTCGCGTAAGCGAAAAAGTAGACCTTGTTGGTGTTGATACCGGAAAGCTTCGTCGCTTTCTCATTGCCGCCCACTGCGTAGAAATACCGGCCAAATGCAGTTCTTGATGTAATGAAGTTGTAAATCAGGCAGATCGCCACCACCCACACCAGCATGACGGAAATGCCCTTGTACTGGCAAAGCAGATGGCAATACCAGAGCAACAGCACAGAAATGACAGCGGCGCTTCCAAAGTCCGCAAGGGCGCTGTTCTGGCGGTATCCTTTCTTCGCCTTGTTTGCGCGGGAAGAAATCTTACTATAGAAAATAACGATAACCGCGATCGCGCCAATCACCATCGGGGAGAGGATGCGGGAATCCGTGTCCAGCCCCGGGATCTTGATATAAGCGGTGAAAATATTCAGGAATGCCTTGTTCTGGACAGATACGGTCTTGCTGTTGAGAACCAGACGCCCGAAACCGCGGAACATAAACATACCGCCCAGTGTAGTGATAAATGGCGGAATCCGCATATAGCCAATCCAGAAGCCCTGCCAGATACCGGCAACCAGGCCGATCAGGAGGCAGAGGATAATCGTCAGATAAATATTAAAGCCCATATTTGAAATCAGCACCGCAGCAACGCCGCCGACCAGACAGATCACAGAGCCGACCGACAGGTCGATGTTGCCTCCTGTCAGAATGCAAAGCAACATACCGCAGGCCATCACCAGCACGTAGCCATTCTGCAGCATCAGGTTTGACATATTCTGCGCGTAGAGCAGACGGCCATCCGTCATAAAGTAAAAGATAATAAATACAACGACCAGGGCAATTACCATCGTATATTTACGGATAAAAGTCATCACATCAAGCTTGCCCGCGCCTGACGTTTCATTCTTATTTGTCATGAAAACACACTCCCTTTTCCAATAATAGAAAACGATACGCGCCCGTTTTCTCTCGCACCGGCAATTGCCGCACGGCAGCAATGCCATGCATAACGTATGCGTCAGTTCGCAGCGCTCATGATGTAACCCATGATCTCTTCCTGCGTAGTATTCTTCGCCTCCACTTCGCCGCAGAGTTCACCTTCGTTCATGATGTAGATCCGGTCGCACATACCGATCAGCTCCGGCATTTCTGAGGAAATCATGATTACGGATTTCCCATTGTCGACCATCTGATTGATCAGGCAGTAGATATCATACTTCGCGCCAACGTCAATGCCACGTGTCGGCTCATCAAGAATCAGAACATTCGGCTCCGCGAACATCCACTTGCCCAGAAGCGCCTTCTGCTGGTTGCCGCCGGAAAGATTTCCAATCATCTGCTCAATGGACGGAGTTTTTGTACCCATCTCCTCCGTCATATCCTCTGCCGCCTTTTTCTCGGCTGTCGTATCAATTATGCCGTTGCTGCATACCTTGTCCAGACGGGCAAGCGTCGTATTGAAGCGGATGGATTCGCCGAGGATCAGTCCATTCGTCTTGCGATCCTCTGTCACGTAGGCAATCTTATTATGAATCGCCTGCTCCGGCGTCTTCAGGTCAATCTTTTTGCCTTCCAGATAAATCTCACCCGAAATATCCGTCCCGTAGCTTCTGCCGAAAATGGACATCGCCAGCTCCGTCCGCCCCGCGCCCTGCAGGCCGGAAAAGCCTACTACTTCACCCTTATGTACCTTGAAGGAAATATTGTCATCCACAATTTTTTCCGGATATAGCGGGTGATGCACGGTCCAATTCTTTACTTCAAGACCAACCTCGCTGCTGACCCTGTGTTCCCGCTCCGGATACCGGTCATCCATCGCACGGCCTACCATGCCCTTGATGATACGGTCTTCACTGAAATCGTCCACACCCTTTACCAGCGTCTCAATCGTAGACCCGTCGCGCAGGATAGTCGCTTTATCGGCACAGTAAATAATCTCATTCAGCTTGTGTGTAATAATGATGGACGTCAGTCCATCTTTTTTGAACTCCATCAGAAGATCCAGAAGCATTTTCGCGTCTTCGTCATTCAGAGAGGACGTCGGTTCATCCAGAATCAGCAGTTTCACGTTCTTCGAGAATGCTTTCGCAATCTCGACCAGCTGTTGCTTGCCGGTACCGATATCTTTAATCAGAGTCTGCGCGGATTCATGCAGCCCGACCTGCCGCATATGTTTCTCGGCATCGCTGTAGGTCTGATCCCAGTCAATCACGCCAAACCGATTTTTTTTCTCATTTCCCAGGAACATATTTTCCCCGATCGTAAGCAGCGGAATCAGCGCCAGCTCCTGGTGGATAATGACAATTCCCTTCGCCTCGCTGTCCTTCAGCGTTTTGAACTGGCAGAGTTCTCCATTATAGTAAATTTCACCGTCATAGGTGCCGGCCGGATAAATACCGGACAGTACGTTCATCAGAGTCGATTTCCCCGCACCATTCTCACCGATCAGCGCGTGAATCTCACCGCGCTCTACGACCAGGTTTACATCGTCGAGCGCCTTTACTCCCGGAAATTCTTTGGTGATGGATTTCATTTCCAGAATAATGTCACCCAAAAGACTTCCTCCTTTCCAATCACATCTGCAGCCGGACAGTCAGCCTGTACGGCCGCAGGCTGCTTCCTTCCATTCATGTACCGAAAGGGCGGGACAGCCGCGCCCCGCCCTTCTTCAGGTTATAGTAAACAGTAAAAGTTCGATTATTCTACTGCTGTCAGATAGCCATCCTCACCCATCTCATACAGACCGGTATCAACCAGCTCCTCAATATTGTCCGCAGTGATTACGCTCGGAACAAGCAGGATCGACGGGCACTTCACGCCATCGCTTGTCTCATAGGATTCTGTGTCAAAAGCAGCCTCAACAGACAGAGATTCTGTGAAAGCCTCATCAATCGTTTCGCCGTTCAGCATTGCCTCTGCAAGAGCCAGAGTAACGATGGACTCATTGCTTACGTTCTTGTAAACAGTCATGGTCTGGATGCCGTCAACGATGTTTGCAAGGTTCGCAACATCACCGTCCTGGCCAGTAATAATCACGGTGTTGTCTCCCGCATAATCAGAGGTAATGCCCTGTGCTACGCCGAGAGCAGTAGAGTCGTTAGAGCAAAGCCATACGTCAAGCTGTGTGCCGTCCGCATAGTAGGAACTAAGGATGTTCTGTGCTCTCTCAAGAGCAGTCTGGGTATCCCACTGATCCGTCGCGACAGAATCGAAATCGGTCTGTCCGGAAACAACTACCAGCGTACCTGCCTCGATGTAAGGATTCAGGACATCCATCGCGCCATTGTAAAAATAACCAGCGTTATTGTCAGCCGGATCGCCTGCGGTAATTTCCATATTATAAGTAGCATCTCCCGCATTTTCCAGATCCAGGGTTTCAACAATGAATTCGCCCTGCAGCTGTCCTACGGTGTAGTTGTCAAACGATACATAATAGGATGTCGCGTCATTCATGATCAGACGGTCATACGCGATCACCGGAATCTCACTCTCGGCTGCCTCGTCCATAACAGTATTCAGCGCTTCGCCGTCAACAGCCGCGATGATCAGGATGTCAACATTGTCTGCCAGAAGGTTCTGGATATCACTTACCTGCTGAGAAGAATCATTATCGGAATACTTCAGCTCAACCGTGTAGCCCGCGTTCTCAAACTGCTCTTTCAGATACTCGCCATCACGATTCCAGCGCTCCAGAGACTGCGTCGGCATGGAAATACCGATTACCTGTGTTTCTTCCGCCGCTGCCGGTACGGAGATCGCCCCGAATGCCATCACTGCCGTCATTGCAACTGCCAGTTTTCTAAGTTTCATGTTTTTACCTCCATTCGCTTTGATGGTTTTTCACATATGCTTCGGCACAGTCGGCCTGCACGTCGCCTGTCTGCCGAATTCATGTACGAATTAACCATGTTTTTTGATGTCTGCATCATACCACATATACAATTTGACGAAAATAGAATCTCTTGCCCTAAAACTGTAATTTTTTATAACAATCCGCTCTGTCTCTCAGTGAAAACTGGATATTTTTGCTTTTTTCATAACTTTTTCACAATTATTTGCTGGAAATACAAATTGTTTTTGACGTATTATGATGAACTGTGATACAATATTTCCTATGAAAAAAACATCTTTCACTATTTCGATCATTTTAATCTGCTGCGTCCTGATCCTGGCTGCCGTCTGGTCTTATTTCAGGAATACGCTGGACGCACTTGACCCCTCCGGCTCTTCTGCCTCTGAGGTCTATGAGCGGCACTATGTCCTGATCCCGGATGTGGAAAATTCGGTTTTATGGCAGACCATCTATGAAAGCGCAGCACAGGAGGCGGCCGTCAGCAACGCATATGTTGAGCTTCTAAACCAGGACACCGGCTCCTCGTATACGCTGGCAGATTATCTCCGCATACTGATCGCTGCCAGAGTAGATGGCATTATCCTGAAGCCGGATGGTACGGATGAGGTACGGGAACTGATCAATGAAGCCATTGATAACGGCATTCCGGTGGTGACCGTGCTTGAGGATGACTCGGACAGCCAGCGCATCAGCTACGTGGGGTTAAACAGCTATCAGCTCGCCGATACCTATACAGAATATGCGCTTTCTCTGCTGGACGGCAGGGACGGAACCATCATGATTCTTCTGGACTCCGAATCCGTCAACCCTATCCAGTCTCTGGCCGCCTCACAGCTTACACGCTACATAGAAGAACAGAAGGCGGATGGGCAGGAGATAAACGTTTCCCTGTATTATCTGGAAAACACGACGGATTTTGACTACGAGGAGGGTATTCGGAATCTGATTGTCAGCTATTCTCCGCTCCCGGATATCCTGATCAGCATGGATGAGGTACTGACTGAGTGCGCCTACCAGGCTCTGATCGACTACAACGAAGTCGGGAATACCAGCCTGATCGGTTTTTATTACTCCGACCAGATTCTGGAAGCAATTGAAAGAGGAATCATACCCGTTACCCTGGTAGTAGACACCGATGAAGTCGGCAGGTACAGCATTGAAGCCCTGGAGGAATTTCACGAGCTCGGACGTGCCAGCAGCTATTACAGTGTTACGCTCAGCCTGATTACGCATGACAATGTAACGGACTATCTCACCGCAGCCGGAGAGGAGGGAGCAAATTGAAAAAAAAGAAACCGCTCTCCCGTCTTTCCTCCATCCAGACACGCATCAGCGCAGTTATGATCGCCGCCCTGATCCTTGTCCTTTGCATCAACCTTTTCCTGATCAGTGAAATCAACGCCGCAGTCGGGCGGATTGAGTCTGTCTATACCAGTAACGTCTCAATCAACACGCTTTCTGATACCCTGGAGCTGATTCAGGAAAATGTATATGATTACCTGAATACAAAAAGCAGCCAGGCACTGGAGAATTACTACAGCTATGAACAGGAATACCGGGCGCTCCTTGAGGAGCTGAATGAGGATGTCACCGGCAATGAGATCCTGCTGCTGGGAAAAAAACATTCGCAATATGTCAGAATCATACCTGGAGCAGACGGCTGCCACCGTACAGGCCAAGCGCGGACGCAATATCGAGCGCTATAAGGAATCTTACGCCAGAGAAACCCAGCTGTACGAATACATCAACACCTATATTTACCGGCTCAACAACCTGCTCTTCCATGAAAATTCGACCAGCTACCAGACACTGCTCTCATCCATGAGTGTACTGGAACGGGGGAGTATTGTCATCATGGTGGCTGTTTTTGCCATCTGCATTCTGATTGTCATGCTTTTCGTACACGATATGATCCGTCCGCTGACGGTTCTCTCCTCGACCGCCCATGAAGTGGCCAGCGGCAATCTTGACGTACCTCAGCTCCCTGTCATATATGAGGACGAGGTCGGCGTAGTGACGCGCGGTTTTAACCAGATACTTACCAGCATCCGCGAATATATTGACCGGCTGCGCGAAAGCATGGAAGCCGAAGCACAGATGAAAGAGCGCGAGCTTCTGACAGAAACGCATTTAAAAGAAGCGCAGCTCAAATATCTGCAGGCGCAGATCAACCCGCACTTTCTGTTCAACAGCCTGAATGCGGGCGCACAGCTTGCCGCCATGGAGGACGCGGAACAGACCAGTGTTTTTCTTGAACGGATGGCGGATTTTTTTCGCTATAATGTCCGCAAAATGTCCGGGGACGCCACTCTTCTTGAGGAAATCGAATCCGTTGACAATTACATCTATATTTTAAATGTTCGTTTTGCCGGAGATATCACCTATGAAAAGAAAATCGACGCGGATATCGAAGGCATCCGGGTGCCAAGTATGGTTCTCCAGCCCGTTGTAGAGAACGCTGTCCAGCATGGCATCCATGATTGTATGGAAAACGGCCGCATTACGCTGACGGTACGCCTTTCCTCTTTTCAGGATTCTTCTCATCCGGAAGAAAAAATGCTGGAAATCACGGTCTGCGACAATGGCGTCGGCATGACGCAGGAAAAAATAACCGAGGTTCTGGAAGGGCGTACGGTCACAAATGACGAGGAGACACATTCCACCGGTGTCGCGATGTCCAATGTTATCCATCGCCTGGAACTGTATTATAATAGAAAAAATCTGCTTCGGATCGAAAGCGGCGGACCAGGGTGCGGCACGCAGGTCATCATTTCGCTTCCCGTACAGAGCTGACCAGCAGACTGTATCGGAAGACCTTGTGCATAATGCGCAGAATGTTTTGCCGAGAGTGCATGGCAAAATCGCAGGCGCAGCGATACCAAAGCTTCACAGTCAGACGCAGACAGGGAGGAAACTATGTATCGAATATTAATTGCTGACGATGAGGGGCTCATGCTGGAATCCCTGAAAAAAATCATCCTCAGCCAGTATGGGGACAGCTGTGAGCTGGAGATGGCAAAAACAGGCCGAGCAGTCATTGAAAAGGCAGAAAGCTTCCATCCGGATATTGTCTTTCTGGACATCCAGATGCCAGGCATCAATGGAATCCAGGCAATGAAGGAAATCCGCAAATCCAATACGACTGCCTTATTCTATATTATTTCCGCCTATGATAAATTTGATTACGCAAAAGAAGCAATTGATCTTGGTGTGGAAAAATATCTGACGAAACCCATCACCCGGAAGACAATTCTTTCTGTCGTAGAGGAAGCAATGCAAAAAGTAGACCGCAGCCGGACGCAGCGCCAGACCCAGCTTGAGGTACAGGAAAAGCTCGAAATCATTGTTCCCGTGGTCGAGCAGAGCATCATCACGAACCTGCTTTTCCAGACAGAGACACAGGACATCAGCTACTATCTCCAGCTTCTGGACCTGGAGGAAGCCTACGGTTATATCATGGTCATTCCATTTGGTTCGGATTATGAAAACGGACGGCTTTACAGCCCGGTGCGCATGAGCGTACAGGCACAGGGCTTTTATCCGGACTTTCGGGAGATCGTCAAAGAAGCCTTTCCCTGTGTCGTCGGACCGGTTCTGTCCAACAGCATCGTGCTGCTTGTTCCGCATCGCGAAGAGAGCGTCTCTTATGAGGAGCGCATCCGAATCGTAGAAAATGCGCGCCAGCTCGCTTCCAGGCTGGAGGAACGGTTAAAAGCCAGATTCCGCGTCGGTATCGGGCGCGTCCGCAAAATGGAAGATCTGCAATATTCCTACCGGGAGGCGCTTCGCTCTCTTAACAGCAGTAAAAGCCATGTCATCCATGTGGAGGATTTGCAGCCAAGCGGCATTTACAAAGAAGAATTTCCAGAAGAAACCGAACGCAGAATTTTTCGTTTCGTCGAAGCGGGAAATACTTCCGCCATGGTTTCAGAGCTGAATCAGTTTTTTGACTGGATGATTCAGCACTACCCGGATGACCGTGATAATATCTGCCTGAAAGTGCTGGAGTACATCATCTGGGCGGAGCGTACCGCGTTTGAATCCGGGACTGTGAACTACAGCTTCCGTGACCGCAGGGATTATCTGGCAACAGCTTCCTCTTTTCCAGATTATGAATCCCTGCGCCGCTGGTTTACAGAAAAAATGGCGGCTGCCTGCGACGCAATTCACGATTATCGGGAATCTCAGTCAGACTCGGTTGTAAAAAAAGCGCAGGCCTACATCCAGGAAAATTACAGCCATGATATCTCGCTCGATGATGTATCCCGCGCCGTTAATATCAGCCCTTAATATTTCAGCAAAGTGATCAAGGATGAGGCCGGAGAAAACTTCATCGAGTATCTGACGCGCGTAAGAGTAGAAAAGGCAAAAGAGCTTCTGGAAAAACCAGATCTGAGCATCAAGGCAATCAGCTCCCTTTGCGGCTACTCCGACCCGAATTATTTCAGCCGGCTCTTCAAAAAACAGACGGACATGACGCCGCGGGAATACCGGATGAAATACAGCGGATAACCGGCAGCCTGCCATTTGCCGTTAATTAACAGGAAAGGATGAAATACCATGCGCAAGAACTCTTTTGAAATTCCTGTTTCTGCCTGCCGCAGCATTTTCTTCTTCCTCTTCTTTTTTCTCATCTTGTCTCTGTCCGGCTGCTCGAAATCAGAAGTCCAGACGCAGACGGAGCAGACACAGGAAGAAGTGCGTATCCAGATCGGACTGAGCTTCGATTCATTTGTAATCGAACGGTGGCTGCGCGACCGTGATATGTTTGTTTCCACCGCACAGAGTCTCGGAGCAGATGTAAATGTCCAGGTAGCGGGAGGAAGCGTGGACGAGCAGATATCGCAGATTGAGTATTTTATACAAAAGGAAATGGATGTGATTGTAATCATTGCGGTGGACGGCGACGCCCTGCGCGATGTAGTAAACAAAGCAATCTCGGCGGGAATTCATGTGATCTGCTATGACCGGCTGATTTCTGACGTAAACGCGGACCTGTTTATTTCATTTGATAACTATCAGGTAGGCGTCCTGATGGCAAAAGCACTGATTGCCGCTTCTCCGAACGGCGGCAATATTTTCGCCATTTACGGTTCACCGACAGACCTGAACGTCGATGATGTGGTCGACGGTTTTACGGCTGCATTAGCCGACAGCAATCTGGAGATCATATACTCCGCCTATTGCGATAACTGGCTGGCTGAGCTTGCCTTTGACTATGTGAACGAGGGCTTCACGGTTTCTTCTGATATCGTCGGAGTCATGTGCGGCAATGATGACCTCGCCAGCCAGGCGATCAAAGCTCTTTCAGAAAGTCAGCTCGCCGGTCAGGTCGCGGTCGTCGGCCAGGACGCGGAGCTCTCCGCCTGCCAGCGCATCGTAGAAGGAACACAGGAAATGACCGTTTACAAAGCAGTCGAAGAAGAAGCAATGGCAGCCGCCACCCTGGCGGTAGCACTCGCGCGGGGGGAAGACATTACAGCCAGCTCCTGCTCCTGTCCGGTAAGCGAAACCATCGTATCCGGCGAATACGAGATCCCCTACTATAAACTGGATCCTGTTGCGGTAACAGCCGACAACATTGACGAAGTCATCATCGCCAGCGGTTTCCATTCGAGTGATGACGTATATCTGAATGTACAATAATCGGATAAGGAGCGTGTTCATGGAACTTTTCTTTTTCGGTGAAAGCGCTCCCATAAAGACTCTTATAGAAAGGAAGTTCTCACCATGACCCTTCAGCAGATTCTCTACGCGGTCACAATTGCCGAGACAAAATCCATGAATAAGGCCGCCGCCTCTCTCTATGTTTCTCAACCGGCGCTCTCCGCCGCGATCCGGGATCTGGAGGAGGAACTTCACACTGAATTGTTCATCCGCTCAAACCGCGGTATCCTGATCACACCGGAGGGCACAGAATTTCTGCGGTATGCGCGGCAAATGACGGAAATTCAGAGAATGATCGAGGAGCGGTACACGGGTAAGACCGCAAAGAAAAAATTCAGTGTATCAACCCAGCATTACTCATTCGCGGTCGAAGCTTTTATCGAGCTTGCCAAAAAATTCGGCATGGACGAATATGAATTTGCGGTGCATGAAACCAAAACTGCCGAAGTGATTTCGAATGTACGGAATTACCGCAGTGAGATCGGCGTGCTCTATCTGAACGCATTTAATGAAAAAGCCATGCGTAAGATTTTCATCGAAAATGAAGTGGAATATACCTTCCTCTTCCAGTGCGGCATCTCTGTCTATCTGAGCAAGACGCATCCTCTGGCCGACCGGAAGCGGATCGCATTTGAAGATCTGAAGCCCTACCCATGCCTCTCCTTTGAGCAGGGGGAAAATCACTCCTTTTACTTCGCTGAAGAGGTTCTGAGCACCTGTGAATACAGCCGGATCATCAAAGCCGACGACCGCGCTACGATGCTGAATCTCATGGTCGGCCTGAATGGCTATACCTTATGCTCCGGTATCATCTGCGAAAAGCTGAACGGCGACCAGTACACCTCTATCCCGCTGGACGCCGAAGACCGGATGGATATCGGCTACATTAAAAGAAGAGGTATGCCGCTCGGCCAGCTCGGAGAGCAGTATCTGGAGCTTCTGAAAAAATATGGTGAATCCTAAAACAAAATCTCGCTTTGCGGGATTCTCACTCTGCCGCGCGTCTGCGCTGGCAGACTACAGATCCAGCCGTTTTCTCCGCCTGGAATCCGGAAGCATTTCCCGCCGAAAATCCATCAGGCGGCCTATGGCCTGCGCATCCTTCCGACGGGCAGCATATTCGGACAGCCGATCTGCCAGGGCTGCTTTCTCATCGTCCGGCATCACAGAAACCATCTGCTCCAAAAACCAGCGCAGTCCTTCCTCGTCCTTTGAATCCAGGAAGTATCTGCCAAACGGAAACGCATTCTCCCGGATAAAGGTTTCATAAGCTTTTCGCGCCCGCTGCTCCATGTGATACGGGACGCGCAGACGGCCAAGGACGAGGCGGATCAGCAGAGACATCTCCTCCTGTGCCTGCGCGTGCGGAAACAGGACATCATATTGGGCGAAGTCAAACTTTTTCCCCTGAAAACAATTGCGGTAAAGGATCCCCGTGCCATGTACATGTGTCTCCAGGATGCGGGCCGGCGTATTTTCTACACCCTCCTCATAAAATTCAGGGAAAGCCAGCCGGGCATACATTCTTTTCTGTCCCAGCCCGTCCGCATCCTCTGTGCAAAATTCGACATCCAGGCTTTCCGGCAGTTCATCGAGCACCTGCTTCAGACCGGAAGCTCCGTCCGGCTTCACATACACGCATAACGTTTCTATCCGGTGGCAGCCGCTGAACGCGCCGCTCCCCCAGTCATATAACGCACCGGGAAACTCCAGTCTTTTCAGGCGCGCACAGTCATAAAAGCAATATCTCCCAACCCTGCCCATCGTCTGCGGAAGAATGACGCTTTCCAGGCGTTCTCCGCTCACAGCCGGCAGATTGTCAAGCTTCCAATTATCCCCTGACCTCTGCATTGTCACAGGCTCTGGCGAAGCAATCCTGAGATCGCCTCTGTGAAACGCATCCGTCAGCTCCCTCTCATCCATATGCGAAGAAAACGCATATGGCGCAAGCTCCCGTACCGGAAGACCGTCTATTTTCTCTGGAATCCGGACATTGCCGTCATGTGAAAAACAGCGCAGAATCACCGCGCTGTCTCCCTTTTTTTCGTATGCAAATAGCTGTGAAGCCATGAAATCCATCGTAATCTATCTCCCCGGCTGATAATATCTGATACGGTACCAGCAGCCTGTATCGTAATTCCGTGCGCACTTTGCACAGGGTCTTCCGATACAGGCTGCCGGTATTTACAGATGCGTCAGCACAAATATATCATAAATCGCCCGGATGGCACGCTCAAAGTCTTCGTTTTTCACACCGATGATGATATTCAGCTCACTCGAACCCTGATCAATCATCTTTACATTGATATTCGCGTGCGCAAGCGCGGAAAAAATTCTGCCGGCTGTACCGCGCATGGCTTTCATGCCGCGCCCCACTACAGCTATCAGAGCCAGATCGGATTCCAGCTCCAGAGTATCCGGCGAAACTGCGCGGTGCAGACCGGAAATCACCCGCTGCTCCTTTTCCATAAACTCGCTCTGATGAATGATTACGGAAAACGTGTCGATGCCGGATGGAACATGCTCGAATGATATCCCATTCTCTTCAAATACCTGCAGCACCTTGCGCCCAAAGCCGATCTCCGAATTCATCATATCTTTTTCAATTGTGACCGTGCAGAAGCCCTTCTTCCCTGCAATGCCGGTAATCGTGTAATTCGGCTGACGGCAGGTATTCTCTACAATCAGTGTGCCCGGATCCTGCGGGCGGTTCGTATTCCTGATATTGACCGGAATGCCTTCCTGGCGCAGCGGGAAAATCGCGTCCGCGTGCAGCACCGTCGCTCCCATGTAGGAAAGCTCCCGAAGCTCGCGGTAGGTGATCGTCTCAATCGTCGCCGGATTGTCTACAATCTTCGGATCGCAGAGCAGGAAGCCGGATACATCCGTCCAGTTTTCATACAGATCTGCGTGTACCGCGCGCGCGACAATCGAACCGGTGATATCGGATCCTCCCCGTGAAAATGTCTTGATGCTGCCGTCCGGCATCGCACCGTAAAAACCCGGAATAACCGCCGTCTCAAGCCCCTCCAGACGCGCTTTCATCACATCATTGGTCTTCTCCGGCTCAAACACGCCATCCTCATCGAAGCAGACCACCTCTGCCGCGTCAACAAACGGGAAACCCAGATAAGCAGACATCACCATCCCGTTCAGGTATTCACCGCGGGACGCCGCGTAATCGCTGCCGGCCTGCGCCTCAAAATTCTTCCGGATCGTCGCAAATTCCTCTGTCAGATCCAGATCCAGCCCAAGGCCATCAATAATCTCCTGATAGCGCGCCGCAATCGCAGCGATCTTCTGGCTGATATCCTGCCGCCCCGCCGCGTGATAACAGTCATACAGCATATCCGTTACTTTTGTATCAGACGAAAACCGCTTGCCCGGTGCGGACGGCACCACGTATCTCCTCTCCTTTTCCGCATGGATAATCGCTCCGACCTTGCGGAACTGTTCCGCGCTCGCCAGAGAGCTTCCGCCAAATTTCACTACTTTTTTCATTGTAAGTGTTCCTCTTTCTGCCTCTTAAATTTTTCCATATCTCCTGTGTATCAGTTCGCCGTTCTGTTCCAGCCGACCGCCTTTCCATTCATTCCAGCGCCTGTCGTCACCTTTTTCCATACCAGGCGCACAGTCAGAAGCGAAGGCGATCTCTTATATTCCGTTTACTGCAGCTGTATCACATCATCCATCCCGTAATACCCGGCCGGTTTCCCGGCGAGGAATGCCGCCGCCTGCACCGCCCCTTTCGCGAAAATGCTCCTCGAATAAGCGGTGTGTTTGAATTCAATTACCTCGTCCAGTCCGGCGAAAATCACCTCATGCTCGCCGACAATCGTACCGCCGCGCACAGCGCTGATGCCGATCTCGTTTTTCTCACGGCGTTTTTTCTCCTGGCTGCGATCAAAGGTATACTCATATGTCTCATCCAGTGCTTCATTAATACTGTCCGCCAGCGCAATCGCCGTGCCGCTCGGCGCGTCCAGCTTGCGGTTGTGGTGCTTTTCAACAATCTCCACGTCGAATCCGGCCGGTGCAAGCACCTTCGCCGCCTCTTTCAGGAGCGCCTGAAGCAGATTGATTCCCAGCGACATATTCGCGGACTTCAGAATCGCCACTTTTTCGCTCGCCGCCGTAATCTGATCCAGCTGTTCCTGCGTGTACCCGGTCGTACACAGCACAGCCGGAACCTGTTTTTCCACGCAATAAGCAAGCAGGCCGTCCAGTGCCTTTACCGATGAAAAATCTATCACCACATCCGCTTCCACATCACAATCCGCCGGGGAAGCAAATACCGGATAAGGACGGTCCTTGGAATCGTACACATCAAAGCCGGCCACGATTTCCATACCCTCCTGCTCTCCGACAATGTCTGTTACCACACGGCCCATATGACCGCAGCAGCCACTCACTATGATTCTTGTCATTTTTGAATCCTCTTATTCTTTCTCTGTCAGGTGCCGTTATCCTTACATTGTTTTCTTATTCTGTAATATGATTACAAAAGGCCGTAATTCTTCATCGCCTTTTCAAGCCGCGCGGCGTTTACCTCTTCCATCTCAAAGAGCGGCGCGCGCAGCGGACCAGCCTCCATGCCCATCAGATTCAGGGCTTTCTTGACCGGAATCGGATTGACTTCACAGAACAGAGCCTCAATCAGCTCGATCGCTTCAAGCTGCAGCGCGCAGCTCTTCTTCACATCGCCCTCTAAGAACGCCGCGGCAATCTCATGCGTCTGGCGCGGCGCAATATTGGACAATACGGAAATCACGCCGACTCCGCCGAGCGCCATGATCGGAACGATCTCCGCGTCATTGCCTGAATACAGGTCAACCTCTCCCCCGGCGATACTCATCAGCTTTGCAATCTGTTCAATGTTCGCTGAAGCTTCTTTCACTCCGACAATGTTTTCCACATTCTTTGCCAGCCACACAACTGTCTCTGGCAGGATATTGCAGCCTGTACGGCTCGGCACATTGTAAAGAATGATCGGCAGAGACACAGAGGCAGCAATCTGAGAGTAATGCTTTTTCAGGCCATTCTGTGTCGCCTTATTATAATAAGGGCTCACCAGCAGCAGGCCGTCCGCGCCCATTTTTTCCGCTTCCGTGGAAAGATAAATCGCCGTCTCCGTCGAGTTAGAACCGGTACCGGCGATAACCGGGATTCTCTTTGCCGTCTTTTCAATGGTATAACGAATCACATCCAGATGCTCCTCATGGGAAAGCGTCGAAGATTCGCCCGTCGTTCCGCAGACAATAATCGCATCCGTACCGCCCGCAATCTGCATCTCAATCAGTTCGCCCATCTTTTCATAGTTTACAGTACCATCCTCATGCATTGGCGTGACAATCGCAACGCCGGCCCCTTTAAAAATAGACATAAGATACCTCCTTACATAATGAAAGGGACTGCCGAGCAGTCCCCAAAGAAAACGTAAACGATTCTTCAGATAGCTCTCCATCGCCCGGCGATGACAGTCATATGGTTCTTCACCATATGCCCAGAAAAACAGTCTCAGGCGGCTGCCTTTCTTCGGCGTGCTTCCCTTTTGGCCATCTTCTCCTGCGCCTGACCGCATCGAATGGCATACTCATGAAGTACGCGACCTCTATCTATTGATTTTCCGGTTCACAAAACGTATATATAAAACACCATGGAATGGCTGCTGCTTTCGCTCAGCTGCCTGTATTCTGTTATATTCCGCTCCCAAACCGATGCCTATCTGATTTCCTACTATAGCACGCGGACTATACCTTGTCAAGCTGATTCATGCTCTGCCGCAAACAGTAACCCAATGTGTGACCAGCAACGACCAGTAACACCGGCTTCCCTGTCAGTCCCTGACGCTCAAAATCTGCAGTGCCGCATACGCTGCTTCCAGATATGGGTTCTCCGCCTGTGCGAACGCACCCGCTTCCGTGAGTTCATTCAGCTTCGGATCAATCGGCATCTTCCCCGCAACTAAAATCCCCATCTCATCAGCGACCTCCTGAATCTTGCTCTTTCCAAATACCGGAATCTCTTTTCCGCAATCCGGACAGACAAGATAGCTGTAATTCTCAATCAGTCCCAGCACCGGAATGTGCATCGTCTCCGCCATGTTGTAAGCCTTTTTGACAATCATTTTCACCAGATCCTGCGGCGTCGTCACGACAAAAATGCCATCCACCGGGAGAGACTGAAATACCGTCAGCGGTACATCTCCGGTTCCCGGAGGCATATCTACGAGCAGATAATCCAGCTCGCCCCAGATCACATCATGCCAGAATTGTTTTACCAGGCCGGCCAGGATTGGTCCGCGCCAGATCACCGGATCCTCCGGATTCGGCAGCAAAAGATTAATTGAAATCACTTTAATGTCATTATCCGTCAGCCGCGGATAGATGCCCTGATCATCCGCCTCCGCCAGACCGGTCATCCCGTACATCCGCGGAATGGACGGTCCCGTAATATCCGCGTCCATGATGCCGACCCGGTATCCCTTTGACGCAAGCAGGTTCGCCAGGGAAGCAGTCACCATGGATTTTCCCACGCCACCCTTTCCGCTGACCACACCGATCACATGTTTAATATCCGAATAAGGATTCATCTCCTCCTGCATGCTCTGCGGCTGTCCGCCGTTTGCGCTCGGGCAGCCCTCGCAGCTTTCCCTGTCGCAGCTCGCTGCGCTGCTGCATGTTGCATCCGCCATTTTTCATTCCTCCTGATTTTTCATTTTCATTCCATTCAGCCAAAAAGACGTGACTGTTAGCTATTATACACACTTCTGTCCCCAATGAAAATACATTTATGAAAAACTTTTTTCATTCCATCTTCAACATGACTACCGAAATGTTTTTTGCCTCAGCCGCACAGCAAATGCGCGGCCGGTATATAGAACCGTCCTCAGAAATTCGCTCCATCCTCTTCCAGAAGCCGCCGGAGATACCGCGCCACAACCCGCGCGAAGCCTGAGATATCACGGATATAGGTAAAATCCTTACCGAAAATCTTTTTCTCGGCCATCAGCTCCGTCTCCTTTCCGGTGAATACGCCAAGCACGCAGACGCCCAGGCTCCGCAGCTTTCTCACCTCGTACGCGGTGTCCCGCACCGCATACTCCCCGTAATAGGGGCGAGGATTGCGGCTATTGGGGCGGTTGACAATAATATCGTTGGGCTTGCCGTCGCTCAATACAATCAGGATTTTCCCTTCCTCCCCGCGCTGTAACAGAGAATCTCCCACTGCACGGACTGCCAGCCCATCCCGGTTATTGGATGAAGTTACATAATTCAAAAGCCGCCGGTTTTCCTCCCTCGGCGCGTCATATTCACGAAAACGCTGCAAAACCGTATAGTCCCAGAATGTACAAAAGCTGGTAATCTGCAGCGGAATATGATTGGCGGCAAGCGCCTCCGCCAAAATATAAGCCTGCAGCGCCACATCGCTCTGCCGGTCGCGCTGCGACCCGCTCGCGTCTATCAAAATATCCACCGCAAAATCAGAATTACTGCGGCGCAGCGTCTTTTCAAACAGTCTCCCCGGCGTTTCCATCCGTCCGACCTTCCACAAAAGGCGCGGCACAATCCTCCCCGCATATGCTGCCTGCTGCTCCGGCTCGCTGCGGCGGTTCAGGGATCGTCTCAGTTCTTCGGAAAGCTGCTCTACATTCCGCGCGATCCGGTTCCGGTTGTTCTGAAAATGAACCTTATTTTTCTCCGCATACCGCCGGGCGTTGACATACTGCGCATTTTTCAGCACAGGATTTTCCAGAATTCCCTCTGTGAAATACAGACTGCAGTCTGCGTGAGCCCCCCGGCAGAGCCGCAGGTTCTTCTGTTCCTGCTCCCGCTTCGCCAGATAGGAGCGGCCAAAGTTCAGTTCCATATACGAATACATTTTCGCGGCAGCCTTTTCATCAATCACAACCACGCGCCTTTTCGCCTGTTTCGGTTCTTCCGGCTCCTCATCCGCCTCCTCCTGCAAAGTCGTGACCGCCTGATTCATCTGATTGAAATACTGATCCAGAGCATCCTCGGAAATCTCCTCCTGCAGAAAATCGCCCCAGTCAAACTCTTTGAGTTCCTCCAGCGTTACAGAGAGCACCTGTTCCAGACTGCCGTGCCTGCGCGCAAAGCCCTTGTCAATCAGAGAATTATAAAGAGCGTCGACCGTGCGGATGATGTCCATGGTCGTTGCAGCATTACCATCCTCGTTCATAAGCTGCCCGGTCTCCAATTTCAGAATCTGCCGCACACTCTCCCGCACCTGCTTCTCCCCGCCCTCATCTCCGTAAAGGCTGTTTTTCATAAACGCAATCTTAATCCGTCCCGGAAGCGTGGCGCTCATCCGGTGAAAGGAGTGCTCCAGAAGATCAGAGAACGCCCTGTTACGCAATTCCGGCACGCCCGGACGTTCTTCGGCAATACGCCGGTACGAAGCCGCGTCCACACAAAGCTGCGCCAGCTCCGTCAGCGGACGTTCCTCGGCTCCGCAGTACACCTTTTTCACGAGATAAAGCGCAAATGCATTTTTATCATAAAAACGCGCGAACGCTCCCTGTTTTACCGCTTCATACAAAGAGATGTATTTTGACTTCTCGTAGGATTCCACATCCAGCTTTGTATCCAGCGCATAATCGCCGCTGATGGTCCACATCAGGTTGCGGAGGCGGTTTTCGGCTTCTTCGCCGGGAAAGTATCCGCCGCTAAAGCCATCGTATGTCATAAAAATATATCCCCCGGCGTCCAGCCCTCCGGAATCCTCGTCATCACGATATCCTCCACCAGCTCCCGTTCAAATGGGTCAAAGTTCTTGTTCACTATCCCCATCCGCACCGCGAGCCGGGGGGAAAGTCCCGCGCGTATGGTCTTTAAGGCGCCGATCAGCCCCCGCAGATCGAGCGGCTTCGTAGAAATCTCACTATTGCCCGCCTTCGTCTGCAAATCAAGAAACAGGCCGCAAATCTGCCGCAGGCCCTCCGGCGTAAAATCCGGAAACAGCTCCGTCAGAACATAGTGCAGCGCATCCTCCGTCACCGGCGGCATTTCAATTACCAGAAAGCGCGACACCAGAGCTTCATTCAGCTCCCTTGTGCCCGCATACCCATAATTCATCGTCCCGATAAACCGGGTCGCGTCGTGGAGCCGGAGCTTCTCATAGCCTGGGACATCCAGGATGCGGCGGTAATCCAGCGTCGCATGGAGGACGGAAACTGCATCGTTTTTCGCCATATTGATCTCATCAAAAATGCCAAAGCCTCCGCCTGCCGCGCAGTCATATACCGGGCCGGTCCGCAGCTGCACCTCATTGTTTCGAAACGTATCTGTCCCAATCAGCGCGCTGCTGTCCATATTCACATGAAAGGAAATATTCCAGGACGGCCTGCCAAACATCCACGCCAGGTTCTCCGCAAGGACATTCTTTCCCGTCGCTTTCGTACCTGTCAGCAAAATGTTCTCCCCCTGAATAAGCGCCGATGCCGCCATTTCAAATGTTTCCCGCCCATAATACGGCAAAGCCGGAGCCGTCAGGCGCGCCCGCAGCTTCTCCTCCACCGGATAGCGTGTGCGAAACGCCAGAATCTCATCCAAAAGCGCAGCGTTTACACCCTGATCGCGTAATGCCTGAAAAAACCTGTCCATCTCTTATTCCTTCTTTTTTTATTCCCGCTTCTTCTGCCTGAATGTCAGTCAAAAGCCGCCGCAGAGTATGAAAAGGGCACCTCCGGACTGTCTCCGGGAGTGCCCGCTGATTCTGTCTGAACCGTCTGTCATTTCATCTTCGTTCCCTATTCTAGCAGATTTTATTCTTTCCTTCAAGAGTGCAAATGCTTCTTTTTTCTTCATCAGCCTGGAATCCAGCCCGCAATATCCTCCGTCTTAAAATCGTAGGTAAGCTTTTTTCCATAGGCATGCTCATAGGCCTCCGCCTTTTGCTGATAATCCTGCCGCATCATCTCCCGGCTGTTCTCCCTGACACTTTTATCCGGATCCGGATAAACCGGTTTCAGAATGTGCATCACATATCGGGTTTTGTGAAATTCTTCATTTTCTTTGCCCGGCAAATCCCGGATCTCCACAAAACAGGAAATAACCGGAACCCGATTAACCGCCGCGTAATAATAGGCTCCCCGTTTGGGCGGGCGGGGTTTCCGGTAGTGAAACCACATCTCCTGCTCCGGATAGATCAGAATGGCATCTCCATGCCTCAGCCGCTCCCGGATCATGGGACCAAAATATTTGCGCAGATACTCGGAATGATTCACCAGCGGAATGATGTCTTCATGGTTCATCAGAAAGCCAATCCACCCTTTCATGGCAAGATTCGTCTCCTGACTGACGATAAACAGCCGGCGATAGCCTGCCCGGTTCATCGCCTTCCTCACAGCCGTATTATCAAGAGGGCTGAAATGATTGCTGGTAACAATCGCGCCGCCATGAATCTCCTTTATATTTTCCAGTCCCTCAATTCTGGTATCCCGATTCAGCCATCTGGTAGCTGTATCTGTCAGAGCCCTTGCACAGACATTGCAGAACCGATAACCGAGGGTTTTATAATTATCAAGATAATGACGAACGATTTTCTCCCTCTCCTCCGGAGACAAAACCGGATCATCCGTTTCCACCTTGCAGTTCAGGTCGCCCCGCTCTGCAGCCGCCCTCATATTAGCAATCACTTTTTCTTTGTTTCCGCCAATTAACATTTGCGAATGGTCTCTCCTCTTTTTTCACCGATTTACATACATGAATTTTTCTCTTTATTCTGCCTGCGGACACACACGTATGCTTTCCCCTTTTTCAAACATCTTACGGAAGGTAACCTCCTGGCGGCACACCAGGGGACCTTTGGCAATCATATTCTCAAGGCAGGAACGATCCGATTTCTTTTGCTCTTCCGGATAATTTTCCTTATAGCGCACGATATCCGCATAAAAAGGTGATTTTCCGGCATAATTCCAGAAATATTCCTCATATGGGATTTCGTCATAGCACCAGGGCTTCTGAAACAGGTTGTAGTGAATCAGCTTCGGTTTCTGTAGTACCTCGTTTTCTTTTCCCCGCATCGGCGGCATGGCATCCCACTCCTCGCCAAGGTATGAAATCTTACCACTGCACATCGCGTTGATGTAATCCTGGTCGGGAGCGAGGCAATCAAAATGAAATGTATGCAGCAGCCGGAGAAAATGGCCGCAAAAGCCTACTTCACGCATCTTTTTCAGATTCATCAGCAGAATACCGGAATTAATATACTGGTCAATCGGTACGCCAACCGCGTTTTCCACATATTCCACAAGTTCGGGAACCGGTGTGATCGAGCGATCCGCACAGGCCCCGATGATGTTGTCTCCCAATTCCACCCGGTACAGTTCAGAAATATCTCCGGGTACCACAATGTCACTGTCAAGATATATGCCCTTATCATATTCCGGAAACCGGTCGGCAATAAACAGCCGGAAGTAAATGGTCAATGTAAAATAATCGCAGCGCAGGCGGTTTTCAGTCCGGTCTGTAATGCCTGCCAGTTCCGCTTCCATAGGAACAAAACGGATAGTAAAAGGCGCGCGCACACCAGAGGCAATCTTATTCTGGCTTTCTTCTGTCAGATTCTGATGCAGGACAATGATACGATACAGATAAGCGCCGGATGCGTTTTCTTCCATCGAGCGGATAGCGCAGTCCAGCCAGGGAGCATAACTTTCATCCGTTGTAAAGAAAATGGGAATTACCGTTTTTTCCATAATAAAATCACCCTTTCAGTTCTGCCATAACAACAGTATATTCCTGCAGGATATCGTCATATTCATGCAGCTTCAGCTTCTCATGTACCAGCGCAACCTGCCAGGGCTTTACTGTCAGAGTATGCAGCCAGGGGAAAAAGCGGAAGCTGGTGGTAAAATGCTGAAATACCGTATCTCCATGAAGCTTTCGCTGCTCATTATAAACCCTGCTGCAAAGCTTTTTCCTCCCGGCCAGCTTATTGATAGCGGACTGATCCGGCATAAACATCTTTTTTTCACTGCAAAAGGCGCGGCAGCGCGCAAACAGCCCGCTCTGGCGAATGGCAGCCAGATTCAGCAGCAAGACGCCGGAATTCATGTAATCCATATGGAACAGATTCTTCCGGAAAAACCATTTCCCATAATAATCCGCCACTCCGGCCAGCTCATAGTCTGTCAGTTCCTGGTGATAAAAGGCGCCAAAATCCTTTCTGCAAACCACGTCATTATCCAGATACAGAATCCGCTCCGGCATCTGTGGTACCTGATCCGCATACAGGCGCAGCATACAGCAGGGCGTGAAGCGGGTTTCCATATTCGCCACCGGCGGCGCGGCACGAAACAGCTCCGTGGCATCGATTCGGACGACAGAGTTTTTTTCATTCTGCGTTTTGAGACGATTGTCCAGATAACGGATGGTC
The DNA here is from genome assembly GCA_021205225.1 of Lachnospiraceae bacterium. GTDB lineage: Bacteria > Bacillota > Clostridia > Lachnospirales > Lachnospiraceae > Choladousia. The sequence goes on along the minus strand of JAJPXX010000124.1, from coordinate 25,150 downwards.
TCCTGGGAAACCGGTAAAACAGAACCCGCCTTAAGCTTCAGATCCATGGTCATCACATAAATATTCAGCGGTTCGGAAACGCATTTTTGCAACGACAGGACAGAAATTACCAGCCCATCCTCTATATTTTTATCTCCGCAATACAGGACATTCATGAATCCGTCTCCCTTAGATATCGAATATATTCACAGGTACCTGTCTGGCTGCGGGATTTCATACAGGCATAAATCCTGTCATGCAGCTCCATCTGCTGTTCCCGTTTATTCTTGCCCGGTTCAGCAAAAAACGGACCATCTATATAAACGACGATTTTCGGTTTCCTTCCATGCTTCCGGCGCTGGTAAGTTGTCGTCATGCAATAGGCTGGCACATTGTATCGCACCGGAAAACGGAATGCCGTAGCCTGAAAGGGCCGGATAAACGTACACCACGGCCAGACATGGGCTTCCGGATAAATGACAATGCAGCGCTTTTTCTCCACATGATACTGAACCGCTTCCATAAACTTCTTCATCTGCCCCAGGGAGTCCGGAATAAATAAACCTCCCAGCATGGGAAGAAGCTTTCCTATCAGAGGAATCCCCAGGTTCGACGGGCTGGCAACCGCGCTCATCCGCATGGGAAAACAATACAGCGCCGGACCGAATACATCGCCCATGGGCTGCGTGTGATTTCCATACAGAAAGCAGCCCGTCTTCCTGGCACATTTGAATGATTTCCGGTTTTCCACCCGAATATGCAGCACAAATGTATCATAAATCAATGCAAATACCAGTATGACACAGTAAAGCACCACAGAAATCAGTCGGTAAAAAAAATTCCTGTGAATCCAGCGATAATTCTCCGGCAGTGTTTTATTCTGGCAGGCGCTCTCCACAAAATCATCCGTATAATCGCGATAATAGTATGTTGTTCCGCTCTGTCTCACACGCATGTCCCTCCGCTTGATATTATATGCGTGTTATAACACTTACCATCAGCCATGTCAAGTATTGAGTGCTAATTTTTTTCTTCCACTTTTTTGCTCATTCCTCGGAAGCATTGATTCTACGCGGTTTTTCGGGCATCCGGGCATCTTTTTTCGTCTTTCATAAGTAGTGATTTTCCGGGTTTTACGCCATTTTTACGCCATTTGCAATTTTGATTAAAAATCTCCGATTTCAGCCTGTCAGTTTCAGCCTGCCATAATCTCGTCAATCCGGTCGAATTCCTTCCTGATTCGTTCCTTGCCGGTAATGTGGTTGTAAACCTCCATGGTCACTGCGATGTTAGAGTGTCCCATTACATACTGCAAGACTTTTGGATCAAAACCGCTTTCAGCCATTCTCGTACATCCAGTATGGCGGAGAGTATGGGCTGAAATTGACGGCATCAGGATTTCCTTACGCCTCTGCTTCTGAGCTGCGTTCAGTTCTTCCCGATTGTAGGCGTTCACAATATTATACAGGACATTATTCAAAGCGTTCGGCATGATGGGTGTTCCGTTTTTCGTAGTGAAAATGAATCCCTTGCACCCCTCAACTTCTACGGTACGGTCGATTCCGGTCATCATCTGCTATTCCCGCTGCTTCAGGAAAGCCTTCTTAACTGCGCTTGTCATGGGAATTGTCCGGACTCCCGCATCGGTCTTCGGTTCCTTCAGGTGGAATTTATAGCCATCGCCGTAGTTTTGGTAAACAAACTGATGATCAATGGTTACCTCGCGGTTCGCAAGGTCAATATCATCCCAAGTCAATCCAATAAACTCACCGGCTCTCACTGCCGTTCCTACCATAACCTGGAGAAGAGGGAGATAGTTGCTGTAAATCCCGTTTTCCACAAAAGCAAAAATGGCTTCCTGGTCTTCTACAGAAAGGGCTTCTTTTTCCTTCGCCTCCCTGCCATAATCTCCGAGTGTGTAGATTGCCGGATTTTTCCTGATGATATCATCCTCTACCGCCATGCCAAATGCAGGAAGCAACATTGTATGCAAATACTTAAATCTGTGCGAAACAATATATTTACCTTTCTGAGACTTAGCTTATAACAGATCGCAGCCGTTCGTCAAAGTCCTTTTTCCGATAGCCAGCTATCGGAAATTCAGATAGCAAAAATGACCCTCAATTACCAAATATTGAGAGTCATTTTTCTGATATCAATGATGATCAGCAGGCACACCGCCGCAGATAACGAAATCCATACGCAGGCAGCTTTACATTGACCATCTGCATACGTACGCCACTTAACAGATCCTCGTACATCCCATCTGTCTCGGAAATCCAGGCGGTTTTATCGTTTTCACAGAAATTAAAGAGTCCGACCACTTTTTCTCCCTCAAAGCAGCGGCCGATCCCTAATACAGAATCGTCCCCTGTCTCTACGGTCCAGACATCCGCATTTGTGACAAAGACTTTCGACGTCCGGCGTATCTCCTCCAGCCGGGCAAGCGGGTAAAAGATCCGGCTCTCGGTCGAATCCGCATCCTTGAGCCGCTCCAATGCTTCCCAGTCCATCCTGCCGCGGTGAATATAGCGGGAGTCGTCTGCCTTCCACGGATCCTCTCTGTAGGAGTAATCGTTCTTCTGCGCGACTTCATCCCCGCTGTACAAAATCGGGTTCCCGGAAAGAAAAAACATATACGCGTGCAGCATAACATCCAGGGAAATCGCCTGCGCAAGCTCCGTCTCCTCCTTCGGGCAGCCCTGGCGCAATCCGCGCTCCGCCGCCTCAATCCCGCACATGGAGGCAGTCGTACCGCAGAAACGGGCGTCCCCCGTCACAGGATCGTCGTTGTAGAGTTCGCCCCGGCTGCTGTTCCCTGCTTTTCCGAGAAAATACGCATTCAGATACTGCTTATGCGCACATTCTTCAAAGCCCTGCCGCGCCAGGAAATCATAGTCCAGTCCCCAGCCGATGTCGTCATGGCAGCGCAGGTAATTTAAAAAAACATAGTCTTTCGGAAGCGCACAGATGGTATCCAGCTGTTTTTTCAACAGCCGGACGTCTCTGGTAGCTACGGTATGCCAGGTGGTCGCCATCGTTGTCACATTGTAAAGCATATGACATTCCGGCTTCTCTATCGTGCCAAAATAGGGCGCCACCTTTTCCGGCTCCATCACCACCTCACCCAGCAGCAGAATCCCGGGGCATACGATCTCCGCGATCATGCGCATCATGCGCACGATTGTATGCACCTGTCGCAGATTCCGGCAGGAGGTGCCGAGTTCCTTCCATATATATGGTACTGCGTCAATGCGGAAAATATCAATACCCTGGTTCGCCAGATACAGGAAGTTGTACATCATCTCGTTGAAGACACGCGGATTCCTGTAATTCAAATCCCACTGATAGGGATAAAAGGTCGTCATCACATAATGGCCGATCTGTGGAAGCCAGGTGAAATTGCCGGGCGCCGTCGTCGGAAAGACCTGCGGCACAGTCTGCTCAAACTGCCGGGGAATCGTTTCATTCTCATAGAAAAAATACCGGCTCATATACTCTCCCTCGCCCGCCCGGGCGCGGCGCGCCCACTCATGGCACTCCGAAGTATGGTTCATGACAAAATCCATGCAGACATTGATCCCTTTTTCATGACAGGTGTTCGCCAGATGAGCAAGATCCTTCATCGTCCCCAGTTCGTCATTCACTCTTCGAAAATCGGACACGGCATAGCCGCCATCGGACTTCCCTTTTTCCGTTTTCAGAAACGGCATCAGATGAAGCACATTGACATTGCACTTTTGTATGTAGTCCAGCCGCTCTTCCACACCCTTAAGCGTACCGGCAAAATTGTCCACGTAAAGCATCATGCCCAGCAGATCATTCCCTTTATACCAGGCGGAACCGGCCTCCGCTTCTGCTTCCCGGACATGATCTCTGTCACGAAGCTTCGCATCCCGCTCCAGATAAAACTGCTCCATTCTGTCGCACAGCTCCGCGAACATAGAGCCATTGTCGTAAAGCTCCATATACAGCCAGCGCAGTTCGTCCCTGTGCTTTTCCAGACGTCTGTCAAAAAGAGTTCTGTCTTCCCCCATATATTCTCCCATCCTGTTCACTCACTATACATCCAGTCTTTTCATATCCGCCAGGATTTCCTTCTCCGTCTTTTGCCGCGGCGCGGCTCCCTGCACATCGGACGGAACATCCCCCTCTGTTTCCGCCGTATCCGGATCCAGATACGGGGCAAACATCCTCAACAGCCTCGAAGCATGAAACATCGCAATCGCAGAAAAGCCACAGAGAACCCAGAGAAACGCGTAGGTCGGCAGGTTTCTCTGGTCGTAAAAAGTCCAGGCCAGAGGTACAATGTTCAGTACCAGCATCAGCAGTGTCTGCGCCGGCTTTTTGACAGCAAAATATACACTGTCTGCAATCAGCTGCCGAATGCTGACGCGAAACACGGACATCACCGGGAATACATAGCACGCAAGAATCAGCAGGATAATGACAATCGCCATCAAAGGATATCGGAAAAAGCGCAGGATTCCCTCAGACTGACTGCACCAGTAAATTTCCAGGCAGGCAAGAAGTCCCAGCAGAGCCATCCCGGCATAACAAAGTGTTCCCTGTTTGAAGTTATCCTTTAATCCCTGCCAGAAGGTTGAAAACGGATTGATTGTTTTTTGCCTGAGACAGCGAAACATCGTTAAGTAGAGCGCGGCATAAGCTGCCCCTGCCGTTACGACCGGCAGAGAACAAAGAATAAAAAGCAGGTTTGCCGCAATCAGGATGCCGCACCGGGTCATGATCTGCCCGAAAACGCTGTCGTTGTCCATAAAACTGTTTAAAAATCGCATTCTTCACCCACCTCTGCTACCAAATCCATTCCCTGTTCAAAACAACAGGCCACTGTCTGCGCTTCAATTCCGTCTGAACCATTTTCAAAGCCGTCTGAAATAAATCTGTACGCTCGGATAATCCCCATACAGTCTCGGCAGCACCAGCCCGCCGTACATCAGCGCATCCCCGCCAAAAATTCCAGAAGGCTCCGGTGTCTCCGCCTCTTTGCTCTCCGGGTTACCAATCGCGCCGAATACATCAAACACAGCCAGCCGGTATTCCGCCTGCGGATCCAGCCCACGCAGGCGCAGGCGCACCAGTGGGGCGTTTCCTCTTGAATGGGTAATTACCACATTCACCAGACTCTCCGTCTGATCTTCTGAAACAAACTGCCACGCCAGGTACGGCAGACGATCGTCCGGATTTTCCAGCCGGAAATAATCGCCTTCCCGGATCAGATCCGCATAGCGGTGAAATCGCGTGATCTGTCCACGTACTGCCTCTTTTTCCGCTTCCGTGAGAAGATTCAGGTCCAGCTCGTAGCCAAAGGTACCGCTCATAGCCACCACAGCGCGCGTATCAATTGGCACGGTTCGCCCGGTCTGGTGATTTGGGCAGGCAGAAACATGTGCCCCGACCGCGCTCACCGGATAGGCAAATGATGTGCCATGCTGGATGGTCAGGCGCTCGATCGCGTCTGTATCATCGCTGCACCAGATCTGCGGAAAATAAGAGAGCATCGCGGCGTCAAATCTCCCGCCGCCCCCCGCGCAGCCTTCAAACAGCACCTCCGGGAACTGACCAGTCAGCCGCTCCAGCAGATCGTATACGCCAAGAATGTATCGATGAAAGACCTGACCCTGGTTTTGCGCCGGCAGCGCACGGGAATAAACGTCTGTCATATTCCGGTTCATATCCCATTTGATATAATCAATTCGATGATTCCTCAGCAAAGCGCCAATTCGTTCATAAAGATACTCTACCACCTCCGGACGGCTCATATCCAGCACCAGCTGGTCACGCCCCATTGTCGGCGCCTTGCCCGGAAGCGTCAGCGCCCAGTCCGGGTGCGCCCGGTAAAGGTCAGAATCCTCATTTACCATCTCCGGCTCGATCCAGAGGCCGAACCGCATTCCGAGACGATTCACCTCTTCGATCAGGCGGTTCAGCCCGCCCGGCAGCTTTTCTTCATTCACAATCCAGTCGCCCAGACCCTGATGCTCGCTGTTGCGTCCGCCAAACCAGCCGTCGTCCAGCACCAGAAGGTCCACCCCCAGCGCACTGGCCTCTCTTGCGATAGAAATAATCTTGTCCGTATCAAAATCAAAATAAGTGGCTTCCCAGTTATTAATAAGGACCGGCCGCTTTTTCTCCGTCCATCGGCTGCGGCAAATATTTTTTCGGATAAAGCGGTGATAATTTTGCGAAAGCGTTTCCAGTCCTTCATGAGAAAATGTCAGAAGAACCTCCGGCGTCTGAAAGCTCTCACCGGGAGTGAGCGGCCAGCGGAACATCTCGTCATGAATTCCCGGAACCACCCGAATGCCGCCGCTCTGATCCTTTTCCACATCCAATCGATAGCTGCCGGAATAGACCAGCATTACCCCACAGCAGTCGCCATATTTTTCTGTCGTCTCATGCTCCGCCAGTATGAGAAAGGGATTATGATGATGACTTGAGGCGCCGCGCCGGGAGGAAATCGTCTGAATCCCGTGCATCACGGGGATGCGTTCCATCTGACGCTCCATCAGATGCCGTCCGTGAAAATGAAGCAGCTCCCAGTCGCCAAACGGAATATCCAGACAGGCGCTGGCCGCCTTCTCCAGTGTCAGCTCCAGCCCGCTGATATTTTTGATCCGAGCCGCGCGCGTAATCATATCACACTCTTCAAACACGCCGTAGTACAGAGTCAGCTCCAGCCCCGCCGCCGGATCCGCCAGCTTCACAATCAGTGTCTGCGCTTCTGTCTCCCGCGCAAATGCCGAAGGCATTCCTTCCACCGTATATTTTCCCTCAAGAATTTCGTGGCTTTCATAGCAAAAATCCGCTCCGCAGGAGCCGTCACCCGCCCGGGGAACCAGCGCGCTGACGCGGAAATCTCCCTGATTGCAGCCCGGGTACTCCTGCGGCATCGTATCCAGACTATATCCCGTCTGAAGCCGCTTTTCATACGGATTCGGAGAAAACCCATAATCTACCGGATGGTACAGATGGCCCAGGCTGCCGCTCACCCTGCGTCCATAATACAAATGCCGCAGATGTCCCAGCTCATCCACCTGCATTTCATAAGTTGTCTTTTTTGTATGAAGGGCAAAGATTTTCTCATTTTTTAAAAAAAGAATACTCATATGTCCTGATCTCCAATCAAATGTTTTCGTCCGTTCAGTACTTTCACAGTGCTGTTTTTTTACTCATCCAGCGCGAACAATTCTCCGTTCGGATAGCGCAGATGGGTGCGCGCTTCCCGCGGCGCCCTGCGGTAATCAACAGGCGCGCACTGGTAATTCTGTTTGAAAATCCGTGAGAATGCCTGCAGACTGCCATATCCCGTCCGCAGTGCAATCTCCTCGACGGAAAGATCTGTATCTGACAGCAGGCGGCGCCCTCCCGCATACGCACCAGAATCAGATATTCCCTCGGTGAAACACCGATCTTCTTTGAAAACAATTTCGTAAAATAACTGCGGTCAATCCCGATCGAACGCGGGACGTCTCCGATTTTCATGGAAGCGAAATTATGCCGGATATACTCCATGCCATGCTTCACATACGTATCCGGGTCATATTCCTGGTTGTGGTTCTCCTTGTCCGGGGTTCCCGTCTTCACTGCCAGCCCCAGAAACTGGTAAAGAATCCCCAGCCTCCAGAGATCACTGGAAAGCTGCAGCTCCGGCTTCTCCATCAGTTTGGAGATCAATTCCAGAAAATTTGACGGATTCGTCCTGCAGTCGCGAATGTTTACCCCTGTGCGCAGTCCCGCCTGCTCCAGATAATAAATCGCTTTCTCCCCGCCAAAGGTCACCCAGCAATAGGTCCATGGGGTCTCCATATCGGCCTGATAGCGCGTCCGCTCCATTGGCTTCGTGACAAAAATCTGCCCCGCACGAACCGTCGAAGCATTCCCCTCGACTTCCAGCGTCCCCTGACCTGAAAGAACCACATGGAAATGATAGCCCGGACGGTCAGCAGTTGCAAAAAAATAACCCGGATGGCATTTTTCGATTCCACAGCACATCAGATACAGTGATTCGTTCTGTCTTTTTGAATAAGTCAGCCCCAGATAGCGGCAGTGTTCTGATTTATATACGTATTCTTTTTCCGGCATGGCAGTTCCCTTTTCCTTTCCCGTAGCTCAGGTACGCAGTCATCACAAAAATATTACTACGAATAAATTTCATTCGCAATCTGGAACAAGCCGGCAATCTCATTTTTATGTTTACAGGCCACGCCTTCCTTCTGTCCATCAAACGCAAGCCCATGGCCTGGCCTGTAAAGCAGCAATTGATATTTTTACAGCTTGCTTCCCGAAGTCGCGATGCCCTCGATGAACTGCTTCTGGAAGACCAGATACAGTACAATCATCGGGAGACACGCCATCAGCGCGGCGGCCATCAGCTCCGGATAGTTGGAGCTGTACTGCCCCTGCATTTTCGCGAGCGCCGCGGAAAGCGTTGTTTTCTCAATTTTTGTTGATACAATCATCGGCCACATCAGATCCTTATAGGCAAATACTGCTGTGAAAATTCCCAGGCTGACCATAGCCGAGCGGGTCAGCGGAGCCATAATAAACAGGAAACGCTGCGGAATGCTGCATCCGTCAATTGCGGCTGCCTCCTCCAGGCTCTTCGGCAGTCCCTGGTAACCCTGTTTGAGCAAAAACGTTCCAAACGCTGTAACTACGCCCGGAAAAACCAGACCTGCCATGGTGTTCATCCAGCCGAGTTTGGAAATCATTACATACTGCGGAATGATAAAAATCTGGCTGGGCACCATCATCTGAATCAGCACCAGGGAAAACAGCAGATTCTTTCCCGGAAAATTCAGACGGCCAAACGCATAGCCGGCCAGTGTCGCCGTCAATACCGCGCAGACCACGCGCCAGAAGATCATCAGGATGGTATTTTTGTAAAGGTACAAAAAGTTATAGTTTTTCCAGACGGAAACAAAGTTGTCCAGCTTCCAGCTGGACGGGAAGATCACAAACGGGTTGACCGAGGTCGACTCAGAAAGTGTCTTAAACGCGGTCAGGAGCATCCACAGAAACGGCACCAGCATCGTGATCGAAACAACAATCAGGATGACATGAATCAGCCCCTGCGTCATGCGCTGTTTTGTCTTATAGCTATCCATTTTCCCGCCTCCTCAATCGTAATATACCCACTTTTTCTCTGCTCTCTGAAGCAGGAAAGTGATTGCCATAATGAACACCAGCATGCACACTACAATGGCCGCGCCATAGCCCCGGTTGCCATTGGTAAACGCATATTTATAGAAAAGATACACCACCGACTGTACCGAGGAAAGCGCCTGGTTGGTCGTATCCATGACCATGTAGATCAGATCAAACACCTGAAGCGCGCCGATGATACGGGTCTGCAGGATAAAGAACGTAGTCGCTGAGAGCAGCGGTACCGTTACATGGAAAAACTGTTGAATACCGGACGCGCCGTCAATCATCGCCGCCTCATAATAATCATGCGGAATTTCCTGCAGTCCGGAGAGAAACAGGATCATATTGTAACCGACGATCGACCACACGCCAATCACGCCAATCGAGATCCAGGCGATATTTGAGTCAGAAATCCACGCGATGTTCAGGCCAAACAGATTATTCAGCAGACCAAACTGCTGGTTGTAAAGGAATTTCCACACCATGGCCACTGCCGCGGGTGCCGCCACCATCGGCAGGAAGAAAATCGTGCGGTAGCCGCTCCGGAACGCGATCTTCCGGTTCAGGAAAACCGCCAGCAAAAGACCAAGCGCAATGCCGAACGGCACTTCAATCAGGGCATATTTTACGGTATTTACAAGGCTCCCCCAGAACTCCGAGCTGGTGAGTACGCCTTCATAATTGCTCAGTCCGACAAAGACATTTCCCCGGCCGAAATCGCCGGTTTTGCAGAAAGACTGGTAAATCGTATACACAATCGGGTAGAAGTTCAGAACGAACAGGCCGATCATTGTCGGGGCCACAAACAGCAGCCCCCACATCGCCTCATTCTTTTCCGCCCGGGACATTTTTCCTTTTTTTCCCATAGCGCACACTCCATTTCTATCATTACTCAGAGGCCAGTATGTCATTCATATAGGAAGCACAGGCATCCAGCGTGCTGCTCATCACAGATGTATCCAGCCACGCGTTGACAAGCTGTTCCCGGTAATAATTCTGCCAGGTAGTGGTATATCGGCTGTGCGGATAGGAAATCAGAGTCGCCGTATCGTTCATCACCGCTACCGCGGAAGCGTCAATCTCTTTCTCCGTGATCACATCCGCATACGAGGAATCCGCACCCACATAACCGGAAAGCGTCACGCCCAGCTCTGCCTGCTTCTCTTGCATATCATAACTGGAAAGCCAGAGCACCAGAGCCGCTGCCTCGTCCGTATAAGAAGAACCTGCTGACGCCGACCACGCAAGGGAATTGTAGATGGTCACGCGCTCTCCCTCGTCGCACTCTCCGTTGCCATTCGCGTCATAATACGGCAGCACCGCTGTCGCGTAATTCTCAGAACCCTCATATTCGGTAAACCCGGCCAGCGTATAGTTGCCCTGGCAGATCATTGCCACCAGATTATTCGTAAAGAGGCCGCTCGTCCCATTTTCAGACACCAGAGACTGCGGTGCGAACGCGTCGTCAATCAGAGTACCCACAAACTCCATCGCCGCCTTCGTCTCATCCGAATCCAGCAGAGACGTCGTGCCATCGTCAGAGATAATGCCGCCGCCCATCGCGTATACGATATTCCACCAGCCATCCTGGTCATTCGTCGTATTCATGGCCGCGCCATATACCGTGCCGCCGCTCGCTTCCGTAATCCCGAAAGCCACTTCATAGAAGGTTTCCCAGGTCCATGTCTCATCCGGATAGGAATATCCATACTCGTCAAAAACAGCCTTGTTGTACAGAACGACATTGATGTCGTGATCCTTCGGAATGCCGTAATACTTTCCATCGTAGGTAAAGGTGTCAACCGCGCCTTCATAATAATTTGCCATATCAATCTCTTCGTCTGCTTCGATGTAAGGCGTCAAGTCCAGCAGGATATCATTGGCCATATACTTCTCCGCTTCCTGCACATGCATCCAGAATACATCCGCCATTTCCCCGCCGGACGCACCCGCCTCCAGGAGCGTCCAGTAGTTGTCCCACGTCACCACATTGACCTCTACCTCAATACCCGTGTCATCCGTAAACAGATCGCAGATTTCCTGAATACCATCCTGCTGATCCGAATCCCAGATCCACACCTCCAGCTTCGCCGAGCTGTCCAGTTCGTCTGCGCTCACGCTTCCCGCGATCGTCATTGAGCCAATGAGCGAAGCGGCGAGAATTCCTGCCATCATTTTCCTGAATTTCATCACTTTTTCCTCCTTTATCGGGATAGGTTTTATTTGGTATGTACAATATAACCATTTTGAAAAAGCCATACAATGTATTGATGCGGAATTAACTTAACCGTTTGTGGAGATCGGATGCATTGACCAGGGGCGATTTGCCGGGATTCAGCACATTTATACAGCCATACTTACAAGAAAGGGCAGAAAACTTTCCTGTTGTAAAAAAAAGGAAACGGCAAAATGTCGTTTCCAGATTCTTTTCATCTGTTTTTATAGTCCAACCGCCCTGAATGCCTGATCCAGATCGTCTATAATATCTTCTGGTGACTCAAGTCCAACACTAAATCGAATAAATCCCTTTCTGAATTTTTCCGGATATAACAGAATTCGCTCATCATAGCTCGGCTGCGGGAAAATCAGGCTTTCATCATGCCCCAACGAAACGGCAAAGGTAATCACCTTCAGCCTCGCGCAGAACTGTTCGACTGTTTTATCGTCCGCATTTACGCCAAAAGAAATCACACCTCCGAATCCGTTTTTCATCTGCCGTCTGGCCAGCTCGTGTCCCGGATTACTGGGAAGTCCCGGATATGAAACGAACGTGATATTTTCCCGCTGCTCCAACCACTCGGCAATCTTCTGTGCAGAATGGTTAATCCGCTCCATACGCATGGGGAACGTGACGGATCCCCGGAAGATCTGCCAGGCATTGAACGGGCTGATCACAGCCCCGACATTCACCTGCGCTTCATAACGAATGCGATCCATAGTTTCCAGATCATTCGAGAAAATCGCTCCTCCCTGTGCGTCACCATGGCCGTTGATAAACTTTGTAAGCGCGTCTACCACAAAATCTGCCCCAAGCTCCAACGGCTTTTGATTCAGAGGGGACGCAAAGGTGTTATCAACTGACAGAATTGCTCCATTTTCGTGAGCAAGCTTCGCAACCGCCGCTATATCTGTCACCCCTACGGTTGGATTGTCCGGTGTCTCGACATGAACCAGCTTTGTACCGGGAGTGATCGCTCTTTTTACCGCCTCCAAATCTGTCATGTCCACCATGACCGTTTCCACGCCGAATTTTTTATTGAACAACTCATGGAACATCCGGTAGACTGCCATATAACTGACATTTGGATACACGACCCTGTCTCCTGATTTCAAAAGCGTCCAAAACAGCGCATGAAGTGCTCCGACTCCGCTTGCCAGCACGATCGCGTCATCCGCATTGTACAAAGCAGCGATTTTTTCCTCCAGCCAGTGTTGGTTGGCATTTCCATTTCTGGAATACATTAAAAGATCCGTAGAGGAATAGTTGACCTGTGAAAGGTCATCTGGCAGCCTGTAGCTGTTCGCCATGTGCAAAGGTCTGCGGACCGCACCGGTTCCCTCATCATAATCCGTTCCGGTGTGTATAGCCTGCGTGGAAATATCATACTCTCTGAATCTGTTCTCTTTTTTTGCCATGATGAACCCTCCTGCAAGTCCAAAACAAACTGAATATCCGTATTTCATTTACCAAACTGTGATCCTCCGGCAGACTTACCGCTCATACTGTACCAGACCAACAAAAACAGCATCATATTCTTTCCGTCACGAAATGTATGAATTCCTCCGTCTCCTCCAGCGTAGCCGCATGAGCCGTGTACATCTGATTGCCCATCTGTGCGACATTCATTTCGGGCATCCGCTCGCACATCACAATCTGTTTGCCATATCGATCCAGGATCTCCTGATGACTATGCCGATAAGCAAAGCAGTCCCGCCGACTCGCGTAAACGCAGAAGTGATCCTCCCCGCGCTCAGGAAGCAGACGCTGATTTGTGGACACCATGTCCGCCCAGATCTGGTATACGTCCGTGCTGTGCGCATAGTTCATCATATCCGGCGTATAGCCGCCCGCAGGGCGCATATTCACCTCAAGCCCAACGAAATCGCCAATCTCACCCAGACCCTTACGTGCCTTCGTCAGCCGGAAAAATTCCATATGTACAAAACGGCTCTTAGCGCCGAAAACCTTCACCGTTGCTCTTCCCAGCTTGCGCAGGGAATCCGGCATCTGGGCCGCCACATAATATGCAAGATCCCGCTGTTCCAGCACGATGTCCATGATCGAAGGCGGCCATACCGTCATCGACTCAAAAAGAGGCGCACAGTCCGCGTCAGTGATTGCGTCATAAGAGCAGATGTCGCCCTCGATAAACTCTTCCATTACATAGGGTGCTTTAGGGAGACTGGCAAAAAAATTTCCCAGATCCTGCTCATTATCCAGCCGCCAGGTGTCTGTAGCACCCACGCCGACATCCGGCTTCACAATCACGGGATAGCCAACCTCCTGAAGGAAAGATTTCGCCGCCTCGATCGTCGTCACTTTATGACAGCGTGCGGTCGGCACCCCGGCCTCCTGATAATAAGCCTTCATCCCTGATTTGCTTTTGAACCGACCAACCTCGTCCGCCTGCACACCGGTTATAACATGAAAATCCGTCCGCAGCCTCGCATCCTGCTCGAGCCAGTATTCATTGTTGGATTCAATCCAGTCGATCTTTCCATATTTAAAGGTGAAAAAGCCAACTGCCCGAAGCATCTGATCGTAGTCCTCCAGCGTATCCAGCCGATAATACTCCGTCAGTGCGCTTCTCAGCTCAAACGGCAGCGTATCGTAGGGTGTATCTCCGATGCCAAGCACATTTACACCATTTTTCTTCAGGCGGTCGCAGAAGTTCCAGTAGGTGCGTGGAAACTGCGGTGAAACAAACACAAAATTCATATACTCATTCCTCCGATTTCTGTCCCGATTTTGCCCTGCAAATCGTGGACGCAGGCCGTGGCATTGCCCACAGGGCGATTCTGCATGCCACGGCTCTCCGATTTCAGAAAAAGGACTCTCAAACACGAAATTTTGAGAGCCCTTTTCAGATATACAGGTTCATCCTAATGGATTTTCCTTTACTTCACCGCGGCAAATCCGTTCTCCAGATCAGCGATAATATCATCAATATGCTCTGTTCCGATGGAAAGCCGGATTGTGTTCGGTTTTATTCCCTGATCCAACAGCTCCGACTCAGAGAGCTGGGAATGCGTCGTCGTCGCCGGATGGATTACCAGGCTCTTCACGTCCGCCACATTTGCCAACAAGGAGAAAATCTTCAGGCTGTCAATAAACTTCCACGCTTCCTCCTGTCCGCCTTTGATCTCAAAGGTGAAAATGCTCGCTCCGCCATTTGGGAAGTATTTCTGATACAGCTCATGATCCGGGTGATCCGGCAGGGAAGGATGGTTGACCTTTTCGACCTGCGGATGTGCTGCCAGATATTCCACGACCTTCTTTGTATTCTCCGCGTGCCGCTCCAGCCGCAACGACAATGTCTCCACACCCTGAAGAAGCAGGAACGCGTTAAACGGAGAGATTGTTGCGCCGGTATCCCGCAGGAGGATTGCACGGATGTAGGTAACGAACGCCGCCGGTCCGGCTGCCTCTACGAAGGATACTCCGTGATAGCTGGGATTTGCCTCCGCGATCGGAGCATACTTTCCGCTCGCCTTCCAGTCAAATTTTCCGGAATCTACAATGATTCCGCCGAGCGTCGTTCCATGGCCGCCGATAAACTTGGTCGCGGAATGAACCACAATGTCCGCGCCGTGCTCGATCGGGCGAATAAGATACGGTGTGCCGAATGTATTGTCAATGACGAGCGGCAGGCCATGCTTATGAGCGATTGCGGCAATCGCGTCAATATCCGGGATATCGCTGTTCGGGTTCCCCAGCGTTTCCAGATAGACCGCTTTCGTGTTCTCCTGAATCGCAGCTTCCAGCTCATCCAGATTATGCGCATCCACGAATGTAGTAGATATTCCGTACTGCGGAAGTGTATGCTCCAGCAGATTATAGCTGCCGCCATAGATGGTTTTCTGCGCCACAATATGCTCCCCTGCCTGCGCCAACGCCTGAATAGTGTAAGTAACCGCAGCTGCACCGCTTGCCAGCGCCAGAGCTGCGACGCCGCCTTCCAGAGCCGCCAGCCGCTTTTCCAGTACATCCTGCGTGGAATTGGTCAGTCTGCCGTAGATATTGCCGGCATCCGTCAGACCAAAACGGGCCGCTGCATGGGCAGAATTGTGAAATACATAAGAAGTCGTCTGATAAATCGGAACCGCTCTCGAATCGGTAGCCGGATCGGCCTCTTCCTGTCCAACGTGAAGCTGTAAAGTCTCAAATTTGTATTCGCTCATGATACTCTCCTTTTCTGATGCGCCTGCGCCTTTACTGTTTAGCGCCTGCATTCTTAATGTCTTTTTTATTACCTATTTATTTGATAGGTAATATATATTTATGTCAATTATCATACAGCCGGATTCGGTTTTCGTCAAATTCAGGATTCCGATAACTGGTTATCGGTTTTTTTTATAGCAAAATGTTCTTCTTTGACATTGATTTTTTGTAACAGTTCAGAACAGCATCAAAATGAAAAAACAGGCTGTGCAGGTTTACCTGCTAAAGACTGTATTTTCATTTCGGGATGGGCGGGCGCTGGACATCCAGTGGATGTCCGTTTAGCGCCGACCGAAGCGAAGCGTAGACCTGTGGCCTGCTGTTCTGAATAGTTACGATTTTTTTATTCACGGCAGCATTGCCCGGATTGAAATCCGACCACAGGAATTTAAAAAACTGATGCAGAATGATGTACGGCTGAACGTTTATGCAAAGTTAAAAGAATATGGTTTTTCCTAATCGGTTGATTCCTCCTGTCTTTGTCTGGCCAGCTCCAGCCCTTTCTTCACAAAGCCTCCCTCAAACTGCCTGCGCACTTTCCATGCATACCGATTCTCCTGATTAATAAATTTGGCGTCCTCGAAATCAAGGATTTCCTGCACTTCTTCCGGATAGTCCCGGTAAAAGCCTTTCATAAACCCGATCACATTGCGCGCGGCGTGTGCCACCGAGTAAAACTCTCCGTTTGGCACGGTGATATTGACTGTTTTCAGATCATAATGCGCCGCGTTCTTATAATTCTGTACGGCCTGTACCTGATCACGATCCGTAAACGGTTCATCCGGTGTCGAAGCCAGCCAGCAAAGCAGCAGCTCAGCGAACGCGGCATCCTTTTCTTCCAGGCCGGCAGGCACCAGCGGATTCAGGTCAAACATCCGCAGCTCAATGCGGTTGACTCCGTTTGCTTCCAGCGATTCAAGACGGTTTGCCCCTGCCGGTTTCAGGCGCACCGGATAATACAATTCCGTAGGAGCCAGTATCCACTGATGCTGCACGTAATAACGAAAGCTCTCCACATAGGCGTGCATGCTGCTATAATCAAAGACCGGCGTAAATGCATTCCAGTACCCCAGCTCGCTGCACCTCACGGAGGCCAGTCCCTGAAATACGTCCTGATCAAACCGGCCTTTCTCTACATAGGAGCAGTCCAGCAGAGGGCTGGCCGCGTTGACCGCTGTCAGGATCCAGCCATAGGCGGCGACTCGTCTCGCCAGCGTCAGGTATAATTCGTTCTTGTATTCCGTAAAGCTTTCTTTTTCACTGCGCGCAAAGTCAGCGCGAAGGAGCTCTTCATTGAAAGAATAATTAAAGTGAATCCCGCAGAACGTCATCTTGTAGCGGCCGTACCGCTCCGACAGATACTGCCGGTAGGTCGTCTTTCCCGCCCTTCCTCCGCCGAACCGCGCAATGGGAATATCCTCTTCGCTGCGGATATACGGCGGATTGGAAAATGGCCAGAGGTATTCACGGGGTGAAAGCTGTGCCAGAGTCTGCTGGATTCGTTTCGTGTGTTCCGCCAGCTCCTTCAAAGCCAGGCGCACCCCTGGCTGCACGGATGTATTAATCTCTGTCTGGTTTTCACAAAAATCACGGACAATATAAGGATCATCCGGAAACGGATGAGGACTGTGAGCAAGGAATCCCTGCTCATCTACGCGCAAACCTTCTTTTTCCAGTCCGACATTTCCGGAAAGCAGCAGTCTTTTTAATTCCGATGAGTCAATTCGCAGCATATGCCTTTCACCTCAGACATTTTCATATCGACCAAAGCAGAACGGACCAAAAACACGCCGCTCTGCTTTGAAGTCTCTGTTATTTCTGTTCATTTCTTACCATTACTGTTCCGATCACTCTGTCTCTGCTTCATTTTCTTCTGATGCCACGACTCCGCCTTCTACAACAAGCTCTTCCTCATAGTCACTGCCGTAGGTTTCCAGCAAGGTTGCCTCATAATCCGCATGGAAGAATTCTTCCTCTCCAAGAGCTACAATCTCTTCATTCAGCCAGTCAAGCAGGGTCGTGTTTCCTTTTGACACTGCCGGAGCGATCGTATCCTGGCTTCCGAGTGACGGAATGCCAACCGTATAGCCTTCGTTCTGGTTTGCAAAGGCGATTACTTCTGTATTGTCATTTGCCCATGCCACACCGTTTCCATTCTCCAGCGCTTCCTTTGCTGCCGCATACGTATCATATTTCTGGAGTGTAAGATCCGGATAATTTTCTGTCAGATAAGTCTCCGCTGTTGTGCCGGAAATGACGATCACCGCATCATCCTCTCCCAGATCATCCAGATCCGTGATTACGTTAGAATCCGGTGAAACAACGCCCAGTGCCACATTCATATAAGGCAGGGCAAAATCAACCTCCTCCGCGCGCTCTTCTGTCACAGTAAAGTTTGCAAGGATAATATCTACCTTACCAGTCTGAAGATACTCAATCCGGCTTGCAGCCTCCGTAGAAACATATTCTACTTCTACACCGAGGTCCTCTCCTATCCGCTCGGCAAAATAGATATCATAGCCCTGATAGTCCCCATTTTCATCCACATAGCCGAATGGATTCTTATCGGAAAATACGCCGATCTTTACCGTACCGCTCTCCTGAATTTCCTCAAGGGTACGATAAATCGCATCCTCATCTGCAAGTGCCGTCATCGAGCCTGCCGCCAGTGCCGCAGTCATAATTACTGCAGCTGCCAGTCTTCCTGTTTTTCTTTTCATAATAAACTCCTCACTTTCTGGCTTTCGCCATATCTGGTCCAACGCAAAACCTTCTTTTAACGGCACATTCTTGCCGCCAATCAGTCTTCGCGATGGCGTTACCATATTAGAAACTCTATAGAAAACGAATCTCTTCGTTTTACTATCCTGTTGTTACACACGAAACGTGTTTTACTGAAACCTGAGAGCGAGTGTCGAGCTCGCCGTGAATATATCATCCAATCGCCGCCTCCTGCGAGGTCTTCTTTTTGGGGCTGTCAAATACAAAAGTGTTTAAAAAGCTTTTTGCCCGCTCTGTCTTCGGATGTTCAAAAAACGCTTCCGCCGTCCCTTCTTCCACAATTTTACCATGCTCCAGAAAAATCACCCGGTCCGCCACCGCTTTTGCAAACTGCATTTCATGTGTTACAATGACCATAGTGCTTCCGCTTTCGGCCAGCTCCAGCATGACGTCAAGTACCTCCCGCACCATTTCCGGGTCAAGGGCCGCCGTCACTTCATCAAAAAGAATCAGCTCCGGATGCATGCAAAGCGCCCGGACAATCGCCGTCCGCTGCTTCTGTCCTCCGGAAAGCTCCCGCGGATAATTATTTTTCTTCTCCAGCAGTCCAACGCGGTCAAGCAGCCTTTCCGCCTCTTCAGTCACTTCCTGTTTTTTCCGTTTCTGCACCAGCATCGGCGCCAGAATGATATTTTCCAGGATTGTTTTATGTGGAAACAGATCATAGCTCTGGAAGACCATTCCTATCCTCTGTCTGATTTTCGTCACATTCGCAGAACGTCCATCCACCGGCTCGTCCCCCAGCAATATTTTCCCGGACTGAATCGGTTCGAGCGCGTTCATACATCGAAGCAGCGTGCTTTTCCCGCACCCGGAGGGGCCGACAATGACCAGCACCTCACCCTGATGAACGGTCAGAGAAAGATCATTCAGAACCACATTCTCTCCAAATGCTTTTGTCACATGCTCCAGCTTCAACAATTCTTCCATGTCAGGCTCCCCACCGTTTCTCCAGATACCCCGCAAACAGGCTGATCGGCCAGCAGATGATAAAATACAGGAAAAATACCGTCCCATAGATTCCAAATGCAGCGTTTGGCGACGACATCCGGTTCGCCTCGATAATCTGCTGCGCCACCTTTAATACCTCAACGACTCCGATCATCATCACCAGGCTGGTCGTCTTGATCATCCTCGTGATCAGATTGATTGACAAAGGTACCAGCCTGCGCAGAGTCTGCGGAATGATAATATGCAGAAAAATCTGGTTTTCCGTCATTCCCAGAGCCGCGCTGCTCTCATACTGGTGCTTTGGGATGCTCACAAGCGCTCCCCTCACCAGATCACCCATTTCAGCTGTCCCCCAGAAGGTAAAGACTATAATCGCAGAAAGCTCGCCTGATAAATTCCATCCAAACATGCGCGTGGTGCCAAAATAAACCAGAAACAAAAGTACCATCTGCGGCATAATCCGTACAATTTCCAGATAAAGCCGGCTCAATGCCTTTGTGATGGGATTTTTCCAGGTCATCACGATGCCAAGCAAAACTCCCAACGGAATACACAGCAGCACCGATATCAGACTGATCCGCAGCGCCACCCAAAGGCCGCCCAGCAGACGGATCATATTTTTCCCTTTAAACAGGACATTGAGCCCCAGTTCAGTCACCAAATCCGGCATATCGCAGCCTCCTCTCCAGAAAGCTCCCCGCTATGGATACCGGCAGCAGGATGATCAGGTAAAACACCACCAGAAGGAACAGGCACTCCGCTGTCTTATAATAGAGCCCAATCAGATCTTTTGCAGTAAACATCAGATCCATCAGGCTGATCGCACTGAAAACGCTGGTCTCCTTCAACAGGAAATTCACATTTGCCACAAGAGCCGGTACGCTGATCTCCAATGCCTGGGGAAGTAAAATATGCCAGAAGGTCTGCATACGGCTAAGTCCCAGACTTAAAGAACTCTCCGACTGGATCAGCGGCACTGCTTCCAGGCCGCTTCGGAATGACTCCGCCATATAGCTTCCGCCCAGCAGGGCGAGTCCCAGCGTCCCGCAAAATTCCGCCGTAAGCTTAATACCGATCTTAGGCAGGCCGAAGTAAATGAAAAACAGTTGTACCAGAAGGGGCGTATTCCGAAATACCTCAATATAAATTTTCACAATCTGCGACAGCACCGGAACATGATAATACCGGATCAAAGCACAGGCCAGCCCCAGCACAGTCGCCAGTACAATCCCCATCCAGCCAATGCGCAGGGTCAGCAGCATCGCCTCACGGTATGCAGGAATATAATCAATTATCACTGTCCAGTTCATAGATTCTTCTCCACCATTATTGTTGCTTCTTATATCCCTATATTTCCTATCTTTTTAATAGGTTTATGTTCCTATGGTGGTAATCATACAACCAAACGAACTATCCGTCAATTCCAAAAAACCGATAACTGGTTATCGTTTTTTCCGATAACCGGAATGCCATCTCGTTATAACTCTTCCCGGTTCAGTCCGGTGAATGTCTGGCAAACATCAAAGGTCTCAAAATTCTATCCTCTCAGGTATCTGACGTTATACTCCGCATTGATTTCCCTGATCTCCATCTCACCGTCAATATACCGCTGATACATTTCAAACGGATTCCCGCCTCCCAGCCAGCAACCGGTGCAGTTTTCACATCCACCGCCGCAATCCAGAGACTGCCGGATGATTGCCTCCCTTTCCTCTTTCGTTGTATCTTTAATCAAAACACTCCTCATAGCAAACTTGCCCCCAAAATCCACACCTTCCTTTTGAGACCACTGTCCGGCACCTTTCATCTTTACCAGAGGATAGCCCAGGTCATAACTCCGCAAAAATCTGATAAATATACTTCATATTCTCTTCACTGTCTATGTAGATCTCTCCATGGTTTGTTCCCGTGAAAACAAGGCGACCATCCTTATAAGCCAGAAGCGTTGTCATAGGAACCGGCTCCCATCCGTTCCCTCCAAGCGGCTGTGTGGAGAAAATAACCTGCCCCCTTCCGAGCTGCTGATACAGCGAATTTGCGTAATTTGTATGAACATACTCATACTCCCCATCAGAAAAGATCAGGTTCAGCTTATTACCGGAAGCCATTTGGCAGATAATTTCGTTCAACAGCTGGAATCGTCTGGCTGCACCCGGTATTCCTTTGCCGCGTATCTCCCGATTAATCTGCTCCAGCAAATACAAAAGAATCCGCTCACTATCTGTGTCCCCAGACTGCCTGGCCGCCGTTCCATTCAATGGTTCATACTCAAAAATCGTCCCATTGTGAATCAGCGTCCAACGCCTTCCTGAGCAGTCCTTTCCTGTGAATGGATGGCAATTACAATACTCAACATTTCCAATTGTCGCATAACGGATATGCGCCAACACCATCCGCCCCTGCACCGGGACGGACAGGCGTTCCTGAAGGTAGAGGCTTTTATCTGCCTGCAGCGGCTCTTTCTTAATATGCACCTCATTGCCGTCCAGAAGAGCCAGTCCCCAGCCATTCGGATGAGAAATGCTGTGACTGTAAAATTCTTTTAAATATTCATTCAAAACCAGTTGGTGATCCGAACAACTTCCAAACAACTCGCACATATCAGACATCCTTCAAGAAAAATATCCATTTCTGAGAAATCGTGATTATCACAAAAAACGCCCTTTCCTATCGTTCTGATAGGTTTATTTGGCAATAATCCCTCACTTTTTATTGGAGGCAAATTCTTAAATCACATAAGAATCAGCTTTGGCCATCTGCCATTCCATCAAATCTTCCAGTGTAATATTGTCCACAACCTCATTAATCGCGTTATTCAGTTTATCCCAGAGGATCGATGTCGCGCTCTCAGCTTCCTCCCGGAAACCATCCGTTTCGTAATCCACTGGGCAAAGGCTTCCTTCCGTAAGCCGAAGGATCATTCCCATAGTATACCAGGATGGTCGATTTGCAAGCACATAACCACCCTGTGGTCCGCGAATACTTCGGACATAACCGGCTTTATTCAATATGGAAATAACCTGCTCCAGATACTTCTCTGAAATATTCTGTCTGCGGGCTGCATCCCTGAGGCGGACCGGCTCTCCTGAATCGTTAATCGCCAGATCCAGCATCAGGCGAACGGCATATCTTCCCTTAGACGAAATTCTCATTGCTACCCTTTCTGCCTTTTTGCTGTTCTCCGAAAATTTACTTCCCTGTATATAAAGGTGTCGAATAATAGCGGTCACCACTGTCCGGAAGAAGCACAACGATCGTCTTTCCCTTATTTTCAGGGCGCTTTGCAACCTGAACAGCCGCATGCAATGCAGCACCGGAAGAAATTCCAGTCAGAATGCCCTCTGTTTTCCCCAGCAGCTTTGATGCTTCAAACGCATCCTCATTTTCGATCGGAAATACTTCGTCATAAATCTTTGTATTTAAGGTATCCGGCACAAATCCGGCGCCGATTCCCTGAATTTTATGCGCACCCGCCCTGCCCTCTGAAAGCACAGGCGAGGATGCCGGTTCCACCGCTATAAGCTGTATGTCCGATTTCTGTGCTTTTAAATATTCACCTGTTCCGGTAATCGTCCCTCCGGTACCAACACCCGCAATAAAGATATCAATCTGTCCATCCGTATCCTTCCAGATCTCCGGTCCCGTCGATCTGCGATGCTCCGCCGGATTCGCCGGATTTTCAAACTGACCTGGTATGAAACTGCCTTCAATTTCCTGCGCCAACTGCTCTGCCATGGCAATTGCCCCCTTCATTCCCTTCAGGCCATCTGTCAGCACAACCTCCGCTCCATACGCCTTCAGGATATTTCTGCGCTCCACACTCATGGTCTCCGGCATGGTAAGAATCACCCGGTAGCCTTTTGCCGCTGCAATCGCCGCAAGTCCAATCCCGGTATTGCCGGATGTGGGCTCAATAATCGTGCTTCCTTCCCGCAGCAGGCCTTTTTCTTCCGCATCCTCAATCATGGACTTTGCAATACGATCCTTCACGCTCCCTGCCGGATTGAGATACTCCAGCTTCGCGAGCAGTGTTGCCTCCAGACCATTTTTCTGCGCAAAGCGTCCCAATTTCAAAAGCGGTGTTCCACCAATTAAATCAGTAATGCTGTCATATATTTTTTTCATATCGTTTACCCCACTTTTCTAATAGGTTTACTTGGTATATATGAGATTACATCACTATCAGCATTTTGTCAACAGGTTTTTTTGTTTTCTCTTATTTACTGCCCATGACTACTAAAAATGCAAGAGAAATAGCGGAATCCCTTTTCGAAAAAAAGACTGCTATCCGAAGATAACAGTCCTTTACGTTTGTACCAGAGGAGAAAGCCAAGATACAATACGGTTAATTTTTGATGTTGCTGATTCATTTTCTCGTTTTTTTCTCACGTCCGGCTTATTTTCTCAATCCGGAAACCGCCTGAAATAAGGCTTTCGTACTGGCTTACTGCTCAATGTGCCGCATCGTCGGGAGTGTAAGAACATGGGATTTTGCAACTGCCCATAACCCGACAAAGCCTTATTTTTCAAGGATTTCCGCGCCTCAGGATATTTGCCTGACTCTCTGAAAATCTACACTTTTTTTGCTCTGTATTGGGCAAATTCTGGGCACGATTTGGGCAAATCCCAAATGGGCAAAGCGAGTAGAAATATGCGTCTGATTTAAAATCCAAACATCCGTCTGATTTCAGCATCAGACGGCTCAGACTCCTCATTCATATACTTTTCTGCTGTGTAATCGCCCTCGCCGCCATGATCATACTGTTCAAGGAATCGGATTGTTCCCGTGACACCCAGCTTTTCCTTTAATACACTTAAACCATATTTCACCATTCTTCTCCTTCTTCAGAAACAGCAGCTTCCTCAACCGGCTCATTCTTTGCCTCAATAATACTCTCCGCCACGCCTGGGATAGAATTTAAATATAGTGTTTCGTTTCCCCCGCTCTCCAAAATCTCCATCATTTCAGCGGGAGTTACTATAAAACTTCGTACCGGATAATGTTTCTGATTGCCTGTCACCAACCACGCGCCATCACTTCTTTTTTCCATTGCAACCTCATAGAAAATAAGGTCATCCATATCCAAAAGAATCTCTCCTGTCGGTTGCGGCTGCACCTCCAGTCCGTATTGCTTTATAGCTGTAAGGACAAGTTGAATCGTACCTTCTTGTAAATGAAACTTCCTGCGATGGAGTACCTCATCATACTCCGATAAAATATCCTCATGGTACAGCGGCGTAATGCTGCCATCCAAAACCGCACGCAATACTTTTAATGTTGCAGCGTCTGAATTTTTTGTGAGAAGAGCTGCTATAATAACATTCGTATCGATAACTGCATAATACTTCATGCTCATTTACCTCGTGCGCTTCTTACCCCAGCGATCTCCTGATTGATTTCTTCCAAAGACATTTCAGGAACATCTGCCGCCTGCCTGCGCAATTCTTCAAATGCTTCCAGCGCTTCCGTCCTCGTAACCATCTCTTTTGGCAGTGTCGTTTCAAACGGAATACCGCGAACCATTTTACTGCGAGTCAGGAACATACGAATCGCTGTCGGCAGATCCATACCCAACGTCTCATAGATATCGCTCACTTCTTCTTTTAATGATTTATCTACGCGTACTTGTACTAATGATTGTTCTGCCATGCCTAAAACCTCCTTTATATTGCCACTCCAGTATTTACTTTGCATTTGTTTGTATTATTTTCGTATGCTCATTATATATCAATTTTTACAAATATTCAAGCAAATTCGAGGCAGAAAAAAGAGGGGTGAAATGAAAATTTAAATTCCACAACTCGGGGGTACAAGTGGAATTCAGT
>JAJPXX010000039.1 GCA_021205225.1 Lachnospiraceae bacterium | reverse complement strand
AAAAATGAAATTTTGAGCCTGATATTGAAGTTACTGCCGCATTATGGTAAAATCGAATAAAAAATAATATGAATCGCGAGAACTATTGTACAAAACAGCTACCAAAGAAAAACTGTTTGGCGATTTTTGAAGAAAAATAAGGCGATTGACCAGAAAAATCTGACATGAGGAGAAAATAAAATGAATATTCTGTTTTACCTGCTTCCAAAGAGCGACGTGGTATATGTGTATGATGATTATACGCTTCGGCAGGCGATGAACCAGATGGAAGCCTATCGATACAGTGCGGTTCCGATTATTACACGCGAGGGCGTTTACGCGGGAACACTGACAGAGGGAGATATCCTGTGGGAGATCAAAAATCATGGGGCAGCCGCTCTGCATGGAACGGACGGACTCAGGGTCGGAAGCATGAAGCGCAGGTGGGACAACCAGCCGGTGAACGTCAACTGTGAGATCGAGGATCTGATTTTATCATCCATGAACCAGAATTTTGTCCCTGTGGTTGATGATAACCAGATCTTTATCGGCATTGTCACGCGAAAAAGTATTATTGAATATTTTTATAATCGCTACAAAACGCTTGTGTGATTCAAAAGATTGTGCTAGAATGAACCAGGTATCGTAATTGTAGTGATTTTACAGTTACAGTTTATCGAAAACCGTCTCTTTAAAGGAGGAAGCAGTGACGGCTGGCGATTACAAAAGAGTTTGTCTGTAAAGGGACAGGAGAATGAGGAGAGGATTCATGAAAAACTTAAGAAAACTGGTGTTGCTTGCGGCAATGATGGTGCTGGGAGCTTTTATTTGTGTCCAGAGCGCTTCCGCAAAAACTCTGACAGGCTGGCAGACGATTGACGGATATACGTATTATTATGAGACGGACGGTACGGTTGCGACCGGATGGCTGAAGGTGAATAACAAGCGCTATTATCTGAGGAAAAAAGCGGAGGGCGACGCGCCGAAGGGCAGCATGGTGACCGGATTCTATACGATGAATAACGGGCGTACATATTATTTCGATGAGAATGGCGTCCGTCAGAAAGGCTGGCAGACCATAGACGGCGATATCTATTATTTTAGTACGACCAGCCCCCTTGGCGTGATGTACATCGGGCGGCAGAAGGTCGGCAGCTATTATTACTATTTTGGCACGGATGGGAAGCTGCAGACCGGCTGGGCGACAACAAAAAGCGGAAAGAAGTATTATTATAAGAAAGCGGGTTCCATCGGCACGATTGGCCGGAGTGTTACCGGCTGGGTGAAGATCGGCAGCTATTATTACTATTTTAATAAAAATGGCGTACTGCAGACGGACAAGTGGATCAATTCCAAGTATTACGTTGACAGCAAGGGGCGCAGACTGGTCAGCACAGTTACGCCGGACGGCTATATTGTGGATTCCAAGGGCCGGAAAGGCGAACAGGCGAACGGCTGGGTTGAGATTGACGGCGATTACTACTATTATAAATCTGGCGTGAAGGTCACGGGATGGCTGAAGCGCAGCGGCAAGTATTATTACCTGGATGAGGACGGCGTTCGTCAGACTGGCTGGCTGACGATCGGCAGCAAGACCTATTATCTGAATTCCAGCGGTGTCCGTCAGACCGGCTGGCAGACGATTGATTCGAAGCGGTATTATTTTAATTCCAAGGGCGTGCTTCAGAAGAATACGACCGTAGACGGCGTAGCGCTCGATGAGAACGGCGTAGCGACGACGGCCAGGGTTCTGCTTGTGGCAGGGCATGGCCAGGGGGATAAGGGCGCTTCGGCAAAGATTGACGGCACGACGTATTATGAGTCTGAGCTGACGCGGGAGCTGGCGACGCTTGTATATAATGAGCTGACATCCTCCGGCAAGGACATCTCGGTGACGATGTACGATCAGAATTATAATTTATATAAGGTTATGAACGGTACTGCGACAGGCCCATCGGTGACCTGGACGGATTACGATTATGTGCTGGAGATTCACTTTAATGCTCTGGTTACTGCGGATCTGTCCGGCAATGGCAGCTGTACCGGAACGGCGATGCTGGTTCACTCAACGAAAACGGACACAGCGGTGGATCAGGCGATTGTTTCCGCTATTACCAGTACCGGTTTCAAAACCTGGGGAACCGGAATTAAACGGTACAGTACGCTGCTGAACATGAATCTCTGCAACGCTGCCGGGGTATCCTATGGTTTGCTGGAGACGGCGTTTATCAATGATAAGGATGATATGACATTCTATCTGAATAACAAATCTGCGATCGCAGAGGCAATTGCGGACGGATTGCTTTCCGGCCTGGGATTGTAAAAGATCGGCCTGGCATCTGCCATGACCATATTATCAGAAAATGAATTATTGCCCGGATGGTGCAAATGGCGTTGTCCGGGCGTCAATCAATCATACAGGAGCAAATGGCATGAAGAAAAGGGTTTTATCATTACTGGTGGACAATACCTCCGGTGTACTCAGCCGTGTCGCGGGTTTATTCAGCCGGCGCGGTTACAACATTGACAGCCTGACGGTGGGGGAGACGACGGATCCGCGCTATTCGCGCATGACGATTGTGGCGAGTGGTGATGAACAGACGCTGGATCAGATCACAAAGCAGCTGGCAAAGCTGATCGATGTGGTGGATATCAAGATTCTGGAAGGAGATGCGAGCGTCTGCCGCGAGCTGATTCTTGTGAAGGTTCGGGTAGATGTGCATGAACGCCAGGATATCATCACGATGGCGAATGTCTTCCGCGGAAGGGTGGTAGATGTCGGGACAGATTCTCTGATCATCGAGCTGACCGGGCAGCAGTCAAAGCTGGATGCGTTTTTGCGTCTGCTTGAAGGGCACGAGATTCTTGAACTGGCGCGCACCGGTATTACGGGGCTTTCCCGCGGTGCGGATGATGTGCGGTATCTCTGATCCGCACAAAGTAAAACGGCCTGTGTCGTTTCCTATATTTATTCGTTTGATAGAGGGAAACCTTTATTCATATAAAAAATGTAACCATCTCAAACAGCAGCCGCAGACCGCGCTGCCATTTCGGATGATTACGGCAAAATATTTTACAGAAATGTGAGGAATGTAAAAATGGCAGCAAGAATTTTTTATCAGAAGGACTGTAACCTTTCTCTTCTGGAGGGAAAGACCATTGCGATCATTGGCTATGGCAGCCAGGGTCACGCGCACGCGCTGAACGCGAAGGAATCCGGATGCAATGTAATTATCGGTCTGTATGAGGGCAGCCGCTCCTGGCAGAAAGCGGTAGATCAGGGGTTTGAGGTTTATACGGCAGCGGAAGCTGCGAAAAAAGCCGACATCATTATGATCCTGATCAATGATGAGAAGCAGGCGGCAATGTACAAAAAGGACATTGAGCCGAACCTGGAAGAGGGCAATATGCTGATGTTCGCGCATGGCTTTAATATTCACTTTGGCTGCATTGTTCCGCCGGCAAATGTCGATGTGACGATGATTGCGCCGAAGGGACCGGGACATACGGTTCGCAGCGAATATCAGGCTGGAAAGGGTGTTCCGTGTCTGGTAGCGGTAGAGCAGGACGCGACGGGAAAGGCTCTGGA
This sequence comes from Lachnospiraceae bacterium, assembly GCA_021205225.1. Lineage (GTDB taxonomy): Bacteria > Bacillota > Clostridia > Lachnospirales > Lachnospiraceae > Choladousia. The sequence goes on along the minus strand of JAJPXX010000039.1, from coordinate 14,184 downwards.
TATCGCGTTGGCATATGCGCTGGCGATTGGTGGTGCGAGAGCAGGCGTGCTGGAGACAACCTTCCGTACAGAGACCGAGACAGACCTCTTTGGCGAGCAGGCTGTGCTTTGCGGCGGCGTCTGCGCCCTGATGCAGGCAGGCTTTGAGACCCTTGTTGAGGCTGGCTATGATCCGAGAAACGCATACTTTGAGTGCATTCATGAGATGAAGCTGATTGTTGACCTGATCTATCAGTCTGGTTTTGCCGGTATGCGTTATTCGATTTCCAATACTGCTGAATACGGCGACTATATCACCGGTCCGAAGCTGATCACCGAGGAGACGAAGAAGACGATGAAGAAGATTCTTGCGGACATCCAGGATGGTACTTTTGCGAAGGACTTCCTGCTGGATATGTCTTCCGCTGGCGGTCAGGTTCACTTCAAGGCGATGCGCAAGAAAGCTGCGGAGCATCCGTCGGAAATTGTCGGCGCTGAGGTTCGCAAGCTGTACAGCTGGAGCGATGAGGACAAGCTGATCAATAACTAATGCTGTACGGACAGTGAGAGATTGAGGGGGCTGTGATAAGATTACAGCCCCTTTTCCTATCAGAGAGGAGAAACGGTTATGGGAATGACAATGACGCAGAAGATTCTCGCGGCGGCGGCAGGCCTGGATTCGGTTGAGGCAGGGCAGCTGATTGAAGCAAAGCTGGATCTGGTGCTTGGCAACGATATTACGTCTCCGGTGGCAATCCACGAGATGGACCGGTTCAGGGATGACCGTGTGTTTGATAAAGACAAGATTGCCCTTGTCATGGATCATTTTATCCCAAATAAAGACATTAAGTCGGCGGAACATTGCAAGTGTGTGCGTGAATTCGCCTGTAAGCATGATATTACCAATTATTTTGATGTCGGACAGATGGGGATTGAGCATGCCCTTCTGCCGGAGCAGGGACTCACGGTGGCGGGAGATGTGATTATCGGAGCGGATTCCCATACCTGTACGTATGGCGCGCTCGGTGCATTTTCTACAGGAGTTGGCAGCACGGATATGGCAGCCGGGATGGCGACCGGAAAGGCATGGTTTAAGGTGCCGTCCGCGATTAAATTCAACCTGACCGGCAAGCCTGCAAAATGGATCAGCGGCAAGGATATTATTCTTCACATCATCGGCCTGATCGGCGTGGATGGCGCCCTGTATAAGTCGATGGAGTTTGTCGGCGACGGCATTTCGTATCTGTCGATGGATGACCGCTTTACGATTGCGAATATGGCAATTGAGGCAGGCGGCAAGAATGGCATTTTCCCGGTGGATGACGCCGCAATCGCCTATATGAAGGAGCATTCAAAGAGAGAATACCGCATCTTTGAAGCGGATGCGGACGCCAGATATGACGAGGAATATACGATTGATCTTGGCGCTCTTCGGCCGACGGTTTCATTCCCACATCTTCCGGAAAATGCGAAAACAATTGATGAGATCAAAGAAGATATCGCGATTGATCAGGTCGTAATCGGCTCCTGTACCAATGGGCGCATCAGCGATCTCCGGATCGCTGCCGAGATCCTGAAAGGCCGTAAAGTAAAAAAGAACCTGCGCTGTATCGTGATTCCGGCGACACAGGCAATCTATCTGCAGGCGATGGAGGAAGGGCTTCTGAAGACATTTATTGAGGCGGGAGCGGCAGTCAGCACACCGACCTGCGGTCCGTGCCTCGGCGGCTATATGGGTGTTCTGGCGGATAAAGAGCGCTGCGTTTCTACGACCAACCGGAACTTCGTCGGACGGATGGGGCATACCGGCTCAGAGGTGTATCTGGCCAGTCCGGCGGTAGCGGCGGCAAGCGCGGTTACGGGGAAAATTTCATCACCCGAGGAGCTTTGAAAGGAAGGAGGAAAATAGGATTGAAAGCAGAAGGCAGAGTATTTAAATATGGCGATAATGTAGACACCGACGTCATCATCCCGGCACGTTATCTGAATTCCTCTGATCCGGCAGAGCTGGCGACACACTGCATGGAGGATATTGATAAAGACTTCATCCATCAGGTGCAAAAGGGCGATATTATTGTGGCGAACAAGAACTTTGGCTGCGGCTCTTCCAGAGAACACGCGCCAATCGCGATCAAGGCTGCTGGCGTCAGCTGTGTAATTGCGGAGACCTTTGCTCGCATTTTTTACCGGAACGCGATCAACATCGGCCTGCCGATCATCGAATGCCCGGAGGCGGCAAAAGCGATTGAGGCTGGCGACCAGGTCGAGATTGATTTTGACAGCGGTATGATATATGACCGCACGAAAGGGACAGAATATAAGGGACAGGCATTCCCGGAGTTTATGCAGAAAATCATCCGCGCGGAAGGGCTGATCAATTATATTAACCGGGAAACCGAAGAAAATATGTAACGAAGACTTGTTTACAAAAATAAATGTGATAAAATGGAGTTACTGAGGCTTCGTCCGCGCGGATTTACAGAATTCCTGCGCGGCTGGCGCGAATGTAAACTGCCGCAGAGGCAGTTACAAAAAAGGATAAAGGAGAGCAAAATTATGGCTGAGGAAATGCAAGTGAAAATCCAGGAAATGGGTGTTGTCCCGGTAGTTGTGCTTGAGAACGCGGCGGATGCAGAGCCATTGGCGAAGGCGCTTTGTGAAGGCGGTCTTCCGTGCGCAGAGGTGACGTTCCGCACCGCAGCAGCGGAAGAGAGCATCCGGATTATGGCGCAGGCTTATCCGGATATGCTGATCGGCGCAGGTACCGTGCTGACAAAGGATCAGGTAGACCGCGCGGTGGCTGCCGGAGCGAAGTTTATTGTGAGTCCGGGCTTCGATCCGGAAATAGTGGATTACTGCCTGGAAAAAGGCATCCCGGTATTTCCGGGCTGTGTGACGCCTTCTGAGGTGGCGCAGGCTGTGAAGCGCGGCCTGAAGGTTGTGAAATTTTTCCCGGCGGAGCAGTTTGGCGGTGTGAATACGATCAAGGCGCTGTCCGCACCGTATGTAGGACTGAAGTTCATGCCGACCGGCGGCGTTAATGCAGGCAATCTGAAAAGCTATCTTACCTGCCCGGCGATTATCGCCTGCGGAGGCAGCTGGATGGTGAAAGGCGCTCTGATCAAAGAAGGGAAATTTGATGAGATCCGCGCGATGACAGCGGAAGCGGCAGCCCTTGTAAAAGAAATCCGCGGCTGAGATTTCTCTGGAAAGAAAACATACAGGCTTGCCCGCCGCCAGGTGACAGGATATCCCGCGTATAGTTCGGGGCGTTACACGGAGACGGGAGGGCGAAACGGATATCCGGCAGGAGGACAAGAAGGAGGGAACACCAGCATGGCTGAACAGGAAAAATATGTGGCATACGTTGGCACCTATACGCATGGAAGCAGCATCGGCATCCATATTTACGATCTGGACGTAGAAGCCGGACATATGACAGAACGGGAAGTGATCCCGGTCAACAATGCGTCGCATATGACGAAATCTTATAACGGAAAGTACCTGTATTCAATTGCGGATGAAGGCGTAGAGGTACTTGAAATCCTGCCGGACGGCGGACTTTCTCCGATTAATGAGGTAGGCATTGACGGTATGCGCGGCTGCTACCTGTCTGCGGATCAGACCGGGCGGTTCCTTTTTGTGGGCGGATATCACGATGGAAAAGTGACGGTTGTACACACGCATAAGACCGGCCGTCTGGGTTCGGTGATGGACGGCGTGTTCCATAAGGGGCTGGGGCTTGGCAGCGTTGCGGGACGTAATTTCCTCCCGCATGTGAGTTGCGTGATCCCGACGCCCGATGATAAATATCTCTGCGCGGTGGATAATGGGATCGACCAGGTTAAGATCTATCAGGTAAACGAGAGAACCGGCAAGCTGAAGCTTTTTGATATTCTGCGCTGCAAGCTGGATTCCGGTCCCCGCCTCCTTACTTTTGGTAAGGATGGAAGATATGCGTATATCAACTGCGACATGACAAATGAGATTTGTGTGTACCGTTATGATGGTTCCGGGAAATCTCCGGAATTCGAGCTTGTGCAGACGGTGAATACTTTGCGTGACACGACGAGCATGGGAAGCGCCTGCTGCGGGATGAAGATGTCTCCGAGCGGCAAATATCTGTACGCATCCAATGCGGGAGAGAATACGGTGGCGGTATTTACTATCGATCAGGAGAGCGGGATGCTGACCAGGCTCTGCTGCCTGCCAATCAGCGGAGAATACCCGAAGGATCTCGATGTATTCCCCGGCGAGAAAACGCTTGTCGTGCTCAACCACGAGACGAACGATATCCGTTTCTTCACGATCGATTATGAAAAAGGACTCCTGGTCATGAAGGGACGTCCGCTGCAGATCGATACGCCGAACTGCATTCTGATTTCGAAAGTGGAATAAAGGCTGCTGTGTCGGCATGGAAAAGTGAAAAATGATAAGTAAAAACTCCGTATCATGCAGGGCGCTGATGTACGGAGTTTTTTTAGTGCGCAGGGCTGCGAGAGGAAATTTCCGGCTATCGCGGACGCACTTGCGCGGGCAGTCTCATTTCGTTATTTTTTGGTTTCCCATATTTTTTTGACATAACGCATCTGCGATGTCATCGCCAGAAGCAGATGGTCGGCAAGTGTAATCGCGGTCATCGCCTCAACGACCGGCACGGCTCTTGCTACGACAATCGGATCATGTCTGCCGTGAATGGTTTCCACATGGCACTGTCCGTCTTTTCCAAGCATACTCTGCGGCTGCGCGATGGAAGGGGTCGGCTTAAAGGAGGCTCGCAGAAAAAGCGGCGAACCATCGCTGATCCCGCCGAGGATGCCGCCGCTGTGGTTTGTGGCTTTATAAGGGATGCCATCGTCGGCGCACAGATAGGCGTCATTGTTCTCGGAACCCTTCGCGGCTCTTACTGCGGTACCATCGCCAATCTCCACGGCTTTCACCGCGCCAATGGACATCAGCGCCTGCGCGAGGGCTGCGTCGAGCTTTTCAAAGCATGGCTCTCCAAGCCCTGCGGGCAGATGCTCTACAATGCATTCGACCGCGCCGCCGCTGGAGTCCTGTGAGCGGATGCATTCCTCCAGCCAGGCAAGCGCGCGCTCCGTGGCCTGCGGATCCGGCATACGCACCGGACTTTCTTTGGCATATGCAAAATCCATGGAAGCCCGGTCGATCTCCACCGGTCCGATGGCGCTTACATAGGCCGTCACCGTGATGCCGAGCTCCGCGAGCAGCTTTTGCGCCACAGCACCCGCCGCTACACGTCCGATCGTTTCCCTTCCGGAAGAACGTCCGCCGCCGCGGTAATCACGGATGCCGTATTTCTGGTCATAAGTGTAGTCGGCGTGTCCGGGACGGTACAGCTTTGCAATCGTCCCATAATCCCGCGACCGCTGATCCTGGTTGCGCACCAGCAGCGAAATCGGTGTTCCTGTTGTCTGTCCTTCAAAGACGCCGGAGAGAATCTCCACCTGATCCGTCTCAGCGCGTGCCGTTGTATAGCGATTCTGTCCGGGGCGTCTCCGGTCAAGCTGTTTCTGAATATCCTCCTCAGAGAGGGCGATTCCTGCGGGACAGCCGTCGATTACGACGCCGATACCCTTTCCATGTGATTCCCCCCAGGTGCTGATTTTGAAAATAGTGCCATAGATTGAACCTGCCATTTTTTCTTCCTTTTCTGTCAAGTAGTGTGTCGTTACTGTTCACGCCCCGACTATGTGATTGCTGCGTGGTCAGGGGCGAAAACGTAGAGGTTGTGTTTCCTGGTCTGATATCCAGTATAGTAAAGATCGGGAGAGTTGGCAAGCTGTATTTTTAAGACACTTTATTCTGAACAGATTATCCTGTCCGCGCATAGGATAAGGAATAAGAAAATAATATCAAAAATCAGGGAGGAACACCATGCAGACAGCCTGTACAAAGTTTGGTATCATCCATACGGTAGATGAGGGGGATACCCTGTATCTTCTGGGGAAAAAATACAATGTGAAGGTCTCCTCGATCATATACGCGAATCCGTGCCTGGCCATCTATAACCTGCAGCCGGGGGATCAGATATGCATACCGAGAGTTTGTGTTTCTTAAAAAAAATGAAAAATTCATGACAAACTGGTTTGCCTGATTGACAAACAGATTCCATAATTTTATAATGCACACAGGCAAAATGTTTCGGAACAGGGCTGCCTGAAAGCGAGTGCTGCGCCGAAACATTTTTGAGGTAGATTATGACGTGAAAACGCCTCATAAGCATAGGAAAGAGGATGGATGATGAACTTTTTAAATAAGATGGAACGGAAATTTGGCAAATACGCGATACCAAATCTCCCCGCGATTTTGATTGCCCTGTATGTGGCCGGGTATGTGATCGAGCTTATGAATTCAAACGTGATCTGGTACCTGTACCTGTCGCCGACGATGATTCTGAGAGGGCAGATCTGGCGGCTCATCACCTGGGTTATCATACCACCGTACAGCCTGGATGTGTTTGTCATTATCACGCTGTATTTTTATTTTTCCATCGGAAAGACGCTGGAGCGGACGTGGGGCGTGTTCCGCTTTAATGTTTATATTTTTTCCGGTATGCTTTTTACCCTTATCGGAGCCTTTTTGTTATACTTTATCGCTCATATAGATGGAGCGTATTACTTCAGCACATATTATGTATGTATGTCCATGTTTCTCGCCTTTGCAGTGACCTACCCGGATATGGAGGTGCTGCTGATGTTTATCATCCCGATTAAGATGAAATGGCTGGGAATTCTCTACGGTGTGCTGCTGCTGGCTTCTCTGGTGCAGGGCAATATCGCTACTCGTGTTGCGATTATCAGTTCTTTGTTGAATTTTGTGATTTATTTTGCTATGACCAGGAACCTTTACCGCTACAATCCGCATGAAATCCATCGGCGGCAGGAGTTTAACCGCAAGGTGAAAAAAGTGCAGCCGGGCAAAGGGAATACCAGGCATCGGTGCGCGGTCTGCGGCCGCACGGAAAAGGACGGGGATCATCTGGAATTCCGCTATTGTTCCAAGTGCGAGGGCAATTATGAGTATTGCCAGGATCATCTTTTTACGCATCAGCATAAGAAAAAAAGTATGTGAAAGACAGTGCTGACAAGGTAGAAAACTATAAGGAGCGGCAGGTAAGATAGCAGACGTCGTTCCCTGCAAAGATATGGGAAGAAAAAATGAGCAGTAAGAAAAAAAACAGAAAAAAAACCGAGAGTAATAAAAAGATTGAAAAAAATGAGAACGCAGCGGGGAAAAAGCCCTGGTGGAAGTCACTCTTTGATTTCCATCCGAAGCGGATTCTGACGGCTGTGTTTTCCGCGGCTGTAATCCTGGCGGCGATGGCGCTGGCGATCAGCGAGGCGGGGGTGAATACGTCATATGTCGTGTGTGCGGTCGCGCTGGCTGTTCTGGCGGCGGTGTTCGTCCTTATGGATATCAGCTGCGGGCGGATTATCAGTTTTGTGATAGGGTTAGCGGCGCCTGCCGCTGCGCTGGTGGCTCTGGAGAATTATACGCATGTGATGTCTGACCTGTCGGTGATGATCATTATACTGAACCTGCTGTTTTTCTATGTTCTGTACGGCATGCTGACATTTGTACTCGGCAGTGTAAAGCGGGGGTTTCTGGTGGCGACGCTGATACCGATGATTTTCGGGCTTGCCAATTATTTTGTCGTAAGCTTCCGCGGATCGCCGATTGTCCCATGGGATTTTCTTTCCATTGGGACCGCCGCTTCTGTTGCTGATAATTACACGTTTACCCTAAGCTGGAAGGGCTGTTTTTCTGTGATTGCCTTTGTCTGGATCATCCTGATTTCCTCGAAATCGCGGGTGCGTTTTCAGAAAAAGACAGTGCGTATTCCGCTGGCAGCCGCTTTTGTGGCCTGTATGGTTCTGTACATATCCGGTATTCAGAACAGTACGTTTCAGAGCTTTTTCGGGATGGACACGACGCTGTTTACGATTAATGTCTTTTATCGCAATAATGGAATTGCCGCCGCGTTCCTTGGGAATCTACGTTTTCTGAATGTGGAAGAGCCGGACGGTTATTCCGTGAGCGCAGTCACAGAGATTGCGGAGCAGTATGCGAGTGATTCAGCGGATGGCGGCTCGGATGATACGACAGCAGAGGATGATACAACGGATGACGCGGCAGATGAAAACACAGCTGTAGTGGATACGACGGACGACAGCGATTCCGACGTTACCCAGTATCCGAATATTATTGTGATTATGGATGAGGCTTTTTCGGATCTCTCCGTGTGGGGCGACTTTGCTACCAGTGAGGAAGTGATGCCGTTCTTTAAGTCACTGCAGGAGGAGGCAATCGGCGGCGAGGTTTATGTATCGGTAAAGGGCGGCAACACCGCGAACACGGAATATGAGTTCCTGACGGGGGATACGATGGGCTTTCTTCCGGCTGGCAGCGTGCCTTACCAGCAATATATCAACAGTGAGATGCCTTCTCTGGCTTCTTATCTGGGAGGGCTGGGTTACGATACGCTCGCCATCCATCCGTATAATGCGTCCGGATGGGATCGGGATGAGGTCTATGATTATTTTGGATTTGATGATTTCCTGGACAAGACGGATTTTACCAATCCGACTTATGTCCGCAATTACATCAGCGACAGTTCGGCCTTTGAGAAGATTATTGAGCAGTATGAGGAAAAGGACGAGGATGAGAGGCTCTTTGTCTTTGAAGTAACGATGCAGAACCACAGCGGTTACAGCTCGGATTCACCGGGATTTGATATTTATGTGGAGCTGACGGATGTGGAGAATAAGACGACGCAAGTCACTGCTACGGAAAAATATCTGACCCTGATCAATATGTCAGACAAGGCTCTGCAGGAGCTGGTAGAATACTTTGAGGAAGAGGATGAGCCGACCATCATTCTGATGTTTGGCGACCATCAGCCGTCGGATTATATTACAAACCAGATCCGCCGGATCTGCGGTGTTGCAGAGCCGGAGACAGTCGAAGAGATTCAGCAGGGCTATCGGGTGCCCTTTGCGATCTGGGCGAATTATGACCTGGAATCCGCATATTACGACGGTATCAGTGTGAACTATCTGGGCGGGATTCTGCTGGAAGCCGCCGGTGTGCCGCTTACCGACTATCAGACCTACTTAAGTGAGCTGATGGAGGTTCTGCCGATCATCAATGGCAATGTTTACCAGGATGCGGACGGGAATTTTTACGCCTGGGATACAGATGATACCTATGACGACATCCTGAATGCGTACCAGATGCTTCAGTATAACCATCTGGTGGATACAAAGCATCGGCTGAACTGGTTCTTCGGACTGGGGACAGAGTAACGCCTGGGAATACAGTGATCCGTTTACGGCAGCCTTATGGACGAATGCTTAAGCTTATCCGGAAGCCAGAATCGATATTTTTTCAGAATGCGGGCAAATCCTGATTGTCTGCGATTCTGAATGGATATACAAGAAGAAAATATTTGAGGAGTACACTGTTATGAAAAAAACGTTTGTAACCAAAGAACAGCTGGAGAAAATCACGCAGCAGTACCCAACGCCGTTTCATCTCTACGATGAGGCGGGTATCCGGGCGAATGTCAGAGAGCTTTACGACGCCTTTTCCTGGAACAGCGGTTATAAGGAGTTTTTTGCTGTCAAAGCGACTCCGAACCCGTATCTGATTAATATTTTACATGAGTATGGCTGCGGCACCGACTGCTCCTCCATGACGGAGCTGATGCTTTCCGAGGCCATCGGAATCAAAGGCCATGATATCATGTTTTCTTCCAACGATACGCCGGTGGAAGAGTTTAAAAAAGCAGCTGACCTTGGCGGCATCATTAATCTGGACGACATAACGCATATTGAGAAAGTAGAAGCGGCTGTGGGCAGGCTTCCGAAGACAATGAGCTGTCGTTATAATCCGGGCGGGATATTTAAAATCAGCAATGATATCATGGACAACCCCGGCGACGCCAAATACGGCATGACGACCGAACAGATCGAAGAGGCATTCCGTATTCTGAAAAGCAAGGGAGTAGAAGAATTTGGTATTCATGCATTTCTGGCAAGCAACACTGTAACCAACGACTATTACCCGATGCTCGCGAAGGTATTGTTTGAACTGGCTGTAAAGCTTCACGAATCGACCGGCGCAAAGATTAAATTTGTCAACCTTTCCGGTGGCATTGGCATCCCTTACCGTCCGGATCAGGAGAAAAATGATATCTATAAAATCGCGGAGGGCGTGAAAAAAGTATACGAGGAAGTGCTTCTTCCGGCAGGCATGGGCGATGTGGCGCTTTACACGGAGCTCGGCCGTTATATGCTTGGACCCTATGGCGTACTTGTGACACGCGCGATTAATGAGAAGCATACGCATAAGGAATACATTGGTGTGGACGCCTGCGCGGCGAACCTCATGCGCCCGGCCATGTATGGCGCGTATCATCATATCACTGTGATGGGTAAGGAAGACGCGCCCTGCGACCATATGTACGACGTGACAGGTTCTCTGTGTGAAAATAACGATAAATTCGCCATCGACCGTCCGCTGCCGAAGATTGACATGGGAGATCTGCTTGTCATTCACGACACCGGCGCGCATGGCTTTTCCATGGGTTACAATTATAACGGACGCCTGCGTTCCGCAGAGGTTCTTCTTCACGAGGACGGCAGCACGCAGCTGATCCGGCGGGCGGAGACCCCGAAGGATTATTTCGCAACCTTTGACTTTAGCGACATTCTGAAAGATATGGTCTGGTAAGCGCAAAATGAGACCTTTTTCATGGGTCCGCTGATTGACTTTTTCAATCGGAGAGTAGCGCAGCCGCTGCTGAATGGAAAGTAAGGGAGAAAACGCAATGTCAGAGCAGGAAACAATGGACTGGGTATGGGAAACATTAAACAGAGTTGAGCGAAAAATGGAAAAGGTAAGTATGCGGTCCGCGCATAAGATTCCCTATACTGCACGCGATGGCATACACGATGACCGGTCGGATGACGCGAACATTGCGTGGTGGACCAATGGTTTCTGGGGCGGCATGATGTGGCAGCTATACGCGCTGACCGGAAAAGAGCCTTACCGCCAGATCGCGGAGGAGACAGAACAGAAACTGGATCGGGTATTGATGGATTTCAATGGGATGGATCATGACAATGGCTTCCGGTGGCTGCCGACAGCGGTCGCTGACTATCGGCTTACCAGGAACCCTGCTTCCAGAAACCGGGCTTTGCTGGCGGCGGGCAATCTTGCCGGACGCTATAACTGTGCCGGGAGGTTCATCCGCGCCTGGAATGACTGGGAAGGGAATACGGACGATCACAGAGGCTGGGCGATCATTGATTGTATGATGAATCTTCCCTTACTGTACTGGGCGTCTGAAGAGACAAAGGACCCTCGTTTTGGCCAGATTGCGATCAATCACGCGAATACTGCGGCGGAGAATTTTATCCGGTCGGATGGTTCCGTGAATCATATCGTGGAGTTTGATTTCGAAAAAGGTGGAATGATAAAAAGCTATGGCGGCCAGGGATGTGCAGATGGTTCCTCCTGGACCAGAGGGCAGGCCTGGGGACTGTATGGGTTCATTCTCAGCTATCTGCATACGAAAAATCCGCTGTATCTGGAAAGCGCACGGAGAATTGCTGATTATTTTATCGAAAACATTCCGGAGAGCGGCCTGATCCCGGTGGATTTCTGCCAGCCGCAGGAAGTCCTTTGGGAAGATTCGACCGCCGCGGCGATCGCGGCCTGCGGTCTGATCGAACTGGCAAAAGCGTATGAGCAAAATGAAACAGGCCAGGAGAGCGGACAAAAGAAAGACGGAGAAGACCGCTGCGAAAATGTGTATATGCGTGCGGCATTGCGTCTGCTGAAAACGCTGGCTCAGAAACGTGTCAACTGGAATGATCAGGAGGATCCGCTCCTTACAAAATGTACCGCCGCCTACCATGACGCAGAGCATGAGTTTTCTATTATTTACGGGGATTACTATTTTCTGGAGGCGCTGATGAAGCTTGCAGGGAAAGAACTGTTTATCTGGTAAACCGGTAAAAAATTCTGGAATCAGCGAAGTTTAACTTGCATTTGGATGGCGATTATGCTAATATAGTCGAGTGCTGTGGAACTTTCCGATACACAATCAGCCGCTGTGGCGGAATTGGCAGACGCACTTGACTCAAAATCAAGCGGGTAACACCGTGCCGGTTCGAGTCCGGCCAGCGGCACTTTAAAGCCCTGTATTCGCAGGGCTTTTTTTCGTCTAACGTTATATCTATACAGTGATTTCCCACAAAACCTTTTCCCCGCACTGGCGTTCCTGTACGCGTGTCTTTTTGTTCTTATTAAAGCTAAATGTAAGCATATATCCTCTTTTGAGCTGTAGGCGATCGAGATACCCAAGGAGCTGGTTTTCTCCATCCTCATTGTATTTCTGGCCGTACCAGATCTTTGTCTCGATAAGAAATTGCTCACCGTGATAATCCACGATTATATCCGTTTTTTTCTCGTCCCTGGTCTGTGATTCTATATAATAATTGCCTGTTCCGTTTATGACTGGCCTGAGATACATCAGGAATATTTTCCTCGCATATTTCTCAACAAATCTCTGGTCATTATCTGTATAAACATATGCATAGTGCTCCGCAAATTTTCTGAGAATCGCCTCCATATCCAGTCTGCCCCTCACGATAAACTGGCTCTTATTTAACTCCGCATCCTTCTTTGTGACATTTCCGGTTTCTTCCTCAGAAAGGAAATAATCATACAGTACCACCTCAAAGATACGGTTGGCGACCGCAACTCGTCCGTTTACGGATTTAATATAATCAAACATCTTAGCAAGGTTCAGTACATCGTTGTATGCATTAAAGGCAATGGATTCACCTTCAAAAAGAATACGTTTGATAATATCTTTTAATTGAGGAAAATCTTTCAGCTGCTTAATCATATCCTCGAACAGTGGCTGGTTTTCGTGTTCCATAAGCTTAACTGCCTCTACTACGCCTTCCGGCGTCCAGGCTGCCGTGGGGTCAGGAAAAGCAGGTGTTCCTGCCAGGTTTTCATCAATATGCTTGCATATGTCAGAAACGAGAACTGGATAGCCTGATGTATATTCGTAAATTAACCTGGATATTTTCTGAATATCCATGCCTGTATGGTGTTCTTCCTCATACTCAGAAAGCATCCCGGCAACCTCATCCGCCGTAAAGCTCAGGTCTTCCTCAAACTTAACAGCCACATTCCAGGGACTGTTATACTGATGAGATTCTTCCGATCTGATTTTGAGCTTTAAATTCTTAATGTCATAAACACCGGCAAGTACCACACTCTGGAATGTCCAGGTTCTTCCGTTTTCCCTCTTAATGTACTTATCCCTCAGCATTCCCAGAAAGCTTAGCATCCGTTGGTTATTCGACGCCCTGTCTACCTCATCAATCATTAGCACAATGGGGCGGTCGCTAAAACGGCAAAGCTCTGTGATGCGTTTTCCCAGAGTCTGAAACGGTAATTCTTCAGCAATCCCCTGTTTCCACTTTTTAATGAGATCCTCTGGCATAGCCTCAAGCTCCAGCTGTTCTTCAATCAAATCTATCACGCCGACTGCAAAAGCGTAATCAGACTGAAACATTTCCTCTCCGCCCTCAAAGCTAATCTGAAGGCAATAATATTTTTCACGCAATTTTTCTGCCAGGATATGAAGTGTCGTGGTTTTTCCGTACTGTCTCCCGCGATTGATGGCAAAATAATTCCCCGGTTCTATATAGTTTTCGATAATGCGATCTACTCTGTCTGTAATATCCACCATATAATGTTTTTGCGGGTTACAAACAACGGCCGTGTTGAATTTTTTCACAGTCTGACTCACCTCGTTTTCCTTTTAACTGATCTAAAGTATATCCGAATGTGGGGTTTAAAGCAACTGGAAAATCGCAAATATTTGGCACTGAATATCTGGAATATAACAGGGGAGTGAATGGCGGTAAAAAATATCCTTTAGTACACTACTAAGGGACTGGCTTTTCCTGGAAGAAAATACGATATAATTCTTTAACACGCATGAATTCTACCTCACAATGTCCTGTCTGTCAAGACACATAAGGGAAATTATTTGTTTTTTACCCTTTGGTCGCACAATCATTAGTTGCATATGAACACAATAGCTTAGGAAAGTTCTAAGTCAGGGGTTCAAAGTCAGGAGCCTGAATAAGC
>JAJPXX010000164.1 GCA_021205225.1 Lachnospiraceae bacterium | reverse complement strand
GTCTATGAAAGAAAGATCGGTAATAAAATCCTGATAGAAGCGGTGGTGTAGGATGGATGCGGAAATTTTGCGCGATCGGGATATCCGCGAACCTCTTTTTGCGTATCTGGAGGAGTCTTTTGGTAAAATCCGGATTTTTGAGGAAAAGCGAATGGGCGGTTCGCGCGCGGACGTAGTGATGGTGACGCCGGAGACGGTGGTGGGGATTGAGATCAAGAGTGACGCGGATTCGTACACGCGCCTGCGCAGCCAGGTGGAGGATTATGATCGCTATTTTGACCAGAATTATGTCGTGGTCGGCACGAGCCATGCGCGTCATATCGAGGAGCATGTGCCGGAATATTGGGGAATTATCACCGTGGAGTCAGAAGAGGGCGGCCCGGATTTTTATGTGCTGCGCACAGCCAATGATAATCCGCACCGGGACCGCAAGAAGAAGCTAAGCCTTCTATGGCGTCCGGAGCTGGTACATATCCAGCAATTGAACGATATGCCGAAATATGCGGAGAAAAGCAAGGAATTTGTCATTGACAAGATTCTGCAGCGGGTGCCAGAGGAGACGCTGGCGCCGCAGGTTTCTGAGGAGCTTTTTGAGCGGGATTACAGTGCGATTCTGGAGACGATTAATGCCTATCGGCAGGCACATGGCCAGAAAAAGAGGCGAAAACGGAAACGACGGAAATATAAGCCGATTTAAAAAATGGAAAGTAAAGTGCAATGCTGCTTTCATGGCGCCATTTGCCATAAAATTTACGGAATATTTAAGAGGGGCTTGCGTAAATCGGTTGTGCAAATTATAATCCTGTGTGGAACAGGCGGGCAGTTGATTGCCGTAGACGGTACACGAACCGGGAGGAAGAGCGAATTACACGAGGAGGAGCTTATTATGGAAAAAATCAAAATGACGACACCGATTGTAGAGATGGACGGAGATGAGATGACCCGTATTCTCTGGAAGATCATAAAGGATGAACTGATTTATCCTTTTATAGACCTGAAGAGCGAGTATTATGACCTGGGGCTCCAGAACCGCAACGCGACGAACGACCAGGTGACGGTGGACAGTGCCAACGCGAATAAGAAATACGGAGTGGCAGTGAAGTGTGCGACGATCACGCCGAACGCGGCGCGTATGACGGAGTATGATCTGAAGGAGATGTGGAAAAGCCCGAACGGCACGATCCGTGCGATTCTGGATGGAACCGTGTTCCGCGCGCCGATCACGGTCAAAGGGATTGAACCCTATGTGCGCACCTGGAAAAAGCCGATCACGATTGCAAGACATGCTTATGGTGATGTCTATAAAAATGTAGAGATTGATGTGCCGGGACCGGGCAGGGCAGAGCTGGTTTTTACTGGTGAGGATGGACAGGAGCTGCGGGAGACGGTATTTGATTTTAAGGGACCGGGCGTGCTACAGGGCATGCACAACATTGACCGATCGATTGCGAGCTTCGCGCGCAGCTGTTTCAACTATGCGCTTGATACGAAGCAGGATCTGTGGTTTGCTACCAAGGACACGATTTCCAAAAAGTATGACCATACATTTAAGGATATTTTCCAGGAAATCTTTGATAACGAATATAAGGAGAAATTCGAAAAGGCGGGGATTACTTATTTTTACACGCTGATCGACGATGCGGTTGCGCGTGTGATGAAGTCAGAGGGCGGTTTCATCTGGGCCTGCAAAAATTATGACGGCGACGTCATGAGCGATATGATTTCCTCCGCATTCGGCTCACTGGCGATGATGACCTCCGTGCTGGTTTCTCCGGATGGAAAGTATGAGTACGAGGCTGCGCATGGGACCGTGCAGCGCCATTATTATAAATATCTGAAAGGTGAGGAGACATCGACCAATTCCGTGGCGACTATTTTTGCCTGGACAGGTGCGCTCCGTAAGCGCGGAGAACTCGACGGCATCCCGGAACTGGGACAGTTTTCCGACCGCATGGAAAAAGCAGTGATTGACACGATTGAGAGCGGGAAGATGACCAAAGATCTCGCGCTGATTACATCACTGGAAAATGTGACCGTGCTGAACAGTGAGGACTTTATCAGGGCAATCCGCGCAACCTATGAGGAACTTTGCGAGAATTCGTGAATAAAAAGGAACCTGACTGCGGCGGAGACTGAGATTTGGCGCATGGTTGGGGCGTGTCTCTGAAACTGTGCAAAATCAGATGCGGAAAAGATAAAAATTTCCGGTTGCGAAAACTCTTCTGTTGGGGTATACTATGGTCAGTGAAATTCCTGGGGTGTTCGACACTCCTGTCGTGTTGAACCTGCAATTACTTTAAATGGGATTCCTATATCGCGTCGGATGATGTCAGGCCTCCGTTTGCAGTGGAAGACAGAGATCGGCGCTGCGGTTACCCACCTGGCCTTGCCAGGAGTCAGATGGCGGGAAACGGCACTCTGGGATTTTACTGTAAAAGCGTTCTCAATGGGAAGTCTCGTGCCATGCCTGCATGGCTAAGAGGCTGGACGTCAGAACGGGGATATAGCTCAGCTGGGAGAGCGCTTGAATGGCATTCAAGAGGCCGGCGGTTCGAGCCCGCTTATCTCCATTTGTATGTGAGGCCTGCTCCGTGGGGAGCGGGTCTTTTTTCTGCACCAGGCTGCGTAATGAATGTTCCGGCTATCGCCGGACGCAGCTCGCGCAGGCGCAAAGTAAAACGATCTACGTCGTTTACTATATTTACAGTATCTGGCTAAGGATCTGTCGCGAAATTATATGCCCATCTTGCACCGGCTAACACGCGAATCGCAAGCGATAAAATCCTCAGCGCAGCCCGCTGCGCCTACGTTTTTATCGCTTGTGCTTCACGCATTATCCGGCACAATTTGAACATATTATTTTGCGGCAGCTCCTAATGAGGAGAATGATTATGGAGATTTATCACGGAAGACCTGCGGATGAAAGCGGGCGCGCACACAGAGAAATTGCAACCTATGACCTTCTGGACGCGCTTGGGATTTCCTATGACCGCGCAGATCACGAGGCAGCAATGACGATTGACGACTGCAAGGGCGTAGATGTGCTGTTTGGGATTGAGATCTGTAAAAATCTGTTTTTGTGCAATCGGCAGAAGACGGAGTTTTACCTGCTTTTGATGCCCGGAAAAAAGAAGTTTGTGACAAAAGATCTCTGTCATCAGATCGGCTCGCCGCGTCTGTCCTTCGCGGATGAATCCCATATGGTCGAATTTCTGGATATCCATCCGGGCGCGGTGAGCATCATGGGTCTGATGAATGATAAAGAGAATCATGTACAGCTTCTGATTGACCGTGATGTGACAAAACCGGCGTATTTCGGCTGCCATCCCTGTGTCAATACCTCCAGCCTGCGGCTGCAGACTACGGATGTGCTGGAGAAATTTCTGCCGGGAGTACACCATACCTATCGGATTGTGGATTTGTAGGATAGAAAAAATTATTGACAAACCGAATTCCCTGTAGTAGACTAAATGCAGTAAAAATGAACAAACCGTTGAAGCGGAGATAAAGACAGTAGATGTGCCCACAGAGAGTCCGGGCGCGGCAGAAGATTCGAATCGGCAGATGAGAGAAGAGATTTCATCTTACGAGAAGGGTGGAAGCCGTGCGCAGCTGAGAACCGGATGGAGATGCAGATTGTCAAATGGACCGCGGAGGGCGCAGTCAAAGGCAGATTTTGCTGAGTATTCTGCGACGTGAGGCATACGTCAGTTGCCAGAGATATGCTGGTATCTCGTAAGCGCACGGGGATTCCCGTGAATCAGGGTGGCACCGCGGAAGTATATTCGTCCCTGACAGATTGGAGAAATCTGTCAGGGATTTTCTTTTTCTGACATTCTCTATCTGGAGGTTTACGTTACAGGTTATGCTTTGCTCGATTTTGTCTTCAAAGGTGAGAACCGTAACGATTTTACATCTGGGGAACCCGGATCATACCGTATGGCAAGGAAGAGTATTTTACACTTTTGGCGGAATGGCTCTTTGGTTTTCCAGACAGAAGGAGGAAAAAAATGTATCCATCTTTAGAGGAAGCAAAGAAGATCGCGTCTTCGGGCGAGTACCGGAGGATTCCGGTATGTACGGAGATGCTTTCCGACCGCTTTACACCGATTGAGGTGATGCGGACGCTGCGGGCGGCGAGCCGCCACTGCTATATGCTGGAGAGCGCAGAGGCGCATAATCAGTGGGGAAGGTACACGTTTCTGGGTTATTCGCCGACGCTGGAGCTCACCTGTGCGCATGGTCAGGTGAAGCTGCGCTGCGGGGAAGATGTCGGCGGAGGCCAGGTGAGGGAAACCGTCCGCAGCGAAAGTCCGCAGACCGTGATCCGGGAGATTCTTGCGGCGAA
Organism: Lachnospiraceae bacterium; assembly: GCA_021205225.1. Taxonomy (GTDB): domain Bacteria; phylum Bacillota; class Clostridia; order Lachnospirales; family Lachnospiraceae; genus Choladousia. Next base: position 13,405 of record JAJPXX010000164.1, on the reverse strand, counting down.
CAAAAGCCCGAAGCTGCCGGGAATGCCGTCGTTTACGGGCGGGCTGGTCGGATATTTTGCCTACGATTATATCTGCTACAGCGAACCCACGCTGAAGTTTACAGGCGAGGATGAGGAGAATTTTCAGGATGCGGATCTGATGCTGTTTGACCGGGTGATTGCGTTTGACAATTACCGGCAGAAGCTGATTCTGATCTGCGGCGCAGATACGGCGAGACTGGAGGATTCCTACCGGGAGGCCGCAGAAAAGCTGAGAGGAATTGAACAGCTGTTAAAAAGCGGCGTAAAAGCGTATTTTGCCCCGCTGCATTTGAGAGAGAAAATTACACCCTGCTTTTCCAGGGAAAAGTATAAGGGGATGGTAGAGAAGGCAAAGCATTACATTCGGGAGGGCGACATCTTCCAGGTCGTGCTGTCAAACCCGATGCAGGCGGAAGCAGAGGGAAGCCTGTTTGACGCCTACCGCCTGCTTCGCACGTCGAATCCGTCGCCGTATATGTTTTATTTCTCCAGCGACGACATTGAACTGGTCGGCGCTTCACCGGAGACACTGGTAAAGCTGGAGGACGGCACGCTTCACACCTTTCCGCTCGCGGGAACCAGGCCGCGCGGAGCGACCGATGAGGAAGACCAGCGCCTGGAGCAGGAGCTGCTGGCAGATGAAAAGGAACTTTCCGAGCACAATATGCTGGTTGACCTGGGGCGCAATGATATCGGAAAAATCAGTGAGATCGGTACCGTGCAGGTGGAAAAATATCTCTCGATTGAGCGGTACTCGCATGTCATGCACATCGGTTCAACGGTGGCCGGGCAGATCCGGAAGGACTGCGACGCGGTAGATGCGGTGGATTCGATTCTGCCGGCGGGAACGCTCTCCGGAGCGCCCAAGCTGCGGGCCTGCCAGATTATCGATGAGCTGGAGGGACGCAAACGCGGCGTTTACGGCGGAGCGATCGGTTATCTGGATTTTACCGGGAACCTGGACACCTGTATTGCCATCCGTCTGGCGTTTAAGAAAAACGGCCGCATCACAATCCGCTCCGGTGCCGGGATTGTTGCGGACAGCGTGCCGGATAAGGAATTTGAGGAATGCTGCAACAAGGCCCGCGCGGTGATCAACGCAGTGGAACAGGCAGAGGGAGGTGTGGAATAATGCTGCTTTTAGTAGATAATTACGATAGTTTTTCCTATAACCTTTATCAGCTGATTGGCGCGGTACGGCCGGATATCAGAGTGATACGCAACGATGTCTGCACCGTGGATGAAATCAGGGCAATGGCTCCGGAGGCGATTTTTATTTCACCCGGTCCCGGACGCCCGGAGGACGCCGGAATCTGCGTAGAGATGATTCAGAAGCTGGGCAGTTCCATCCCCATGTTCGGCGTGTGCCTCGGACACCAGGCAATTTGCCAGGCCTACGGCGCGACTGTGACCTACGCGAAGGAGCTGATGCACGGCAAAAAATCCCGGCTGCTCATTGAGCCGGAAAGCATCCTGTTTCAGGGACTTTCCTCCGGCATGACAGCCGCGCGGTATCATTCCCTTTCTGTGAAAGAGGATACCCTGCCGGAGACCCTTCGCGTGACCGCGCGGACGCCGGACGGGGAAGTCATGGCGGTCGAGCATCGGGAATACCCGGTATACGGCGTGCAGTTCCATCCGGAATCCGTGATGACGCCGGATGGTCTGCAAGTAGTCAAAAACTTTGTAAACCAGTTCCAAACAGCAGCAAAATGAAAATCAAGCCCGTGCAGATTTATCTGCTGAGGGCAGGATTTTCATTTTGGGATGGGCGGGACGCCCATCAAGCCACAGACATATGACGCCAACGGCGGCATATAGCCTGCATAGCAGGCGGTCTGCGGCCTGCTGTTTGGAATAGTGAAGAACAGCAGCAAAATGAAAATCAAGCCCGTGCAGATTTATCTGCTGAGGCTCTGCTGTATCACATAGAAAGAAAACAAAGCTATAAAACAGAGAAAGGCGGTATCAACTATGATCAAAGAAGCGATTATCAAACTGACAAACAAACAGGATCTGACGTATGACGAGGCAGAGGCCGTGATGCTGGAAATCATGAGCGGCGAGGCGAGTGACGTGCAGATTTCTTCTTACCTGACCGCGCTGGCGATGAAGGGTGAGACGATTGATGAAATCACGGCGTCCGCGGTCGGCATGCGCGCGAAGGGCGTTCATCTGCTGCATGAGATGGATGTGCTGGAGATCGTCGGGACAGGCGGAGACAAGGCGAATTCCTTTAATATTTCCACGACGGCTTCGGTCGTGATCGCGGCGGGCGGCGTTCCGGTGGCAAAGCACGGCAACCGCGCGGCTTCCTCTAAATGCGGCGCGGCGGATGTACTCGAAGCGCTCGGCGTAAAGATTTCTCTTTCCCCGGAAAAATGCCTGGAGCTGATTAAGAAGATCAACATTTGTTTCCTGTTTGCGCAGACCTATCACACTGCCATGCGTTTTGTGGGACCGGTCCGCAAGGAGCTGGGCATCCGCACGATTTTCAACATCCTGGGACCACTTTCCAATCCGGCGGGGGCAAACATGGAGCTGATGGGCGTGTACGATGAGTCAATTGTAGAGCCGCTGGCGCGTGTGCTGAATAACCTCGGTGTGACGAGTGGCCTGGTGGTGTATGGCCAGGATAAGCTGGATGAGATTTCCATGAGCTCGCCGACGACCGTATGCGAGATCCGCAATGGCCAGTATACTTCTTATGTACTGACGCCGGAGCAGTTCGGCTATGAGCGCTGCGCAAAGGAAGAACTTCTGGGCGGGACGCCGGAAGAAAATGCCGCAATCACACGCGCGATTCTCAATGGCACAGACCGCGGACCGAAGCGCCAGGCAGTCTGCCTGAACGCAGGCGGCGCTCTTTACATTGCGGGCAAGGCGGCGACCATCGAAGAAGGCGTGCGCATGGCGGAGCGGCTGATCGACGATGGTTCCGCGAATAAGGTGCTGGAGCAGTTTATTGAGCTGAGCAACCAGTGAGTTACGAGGGTTTGCAGGCATGACTGCTTCGCGGGAATAAAACCTTGAAAACAGGGAGAAAACAAAGATGAATATTCTGGATGAAATCGCCGGACGTACGAAAGTCCGCATTGCCGAAGAAAAAGAAAAAATACCGCCAGGAGAGCTTCGCGCGCAGGCAGAGGAGGCACACCGCAGAGGAACCGCGTTTGCGGATGGAGGTCCCGCGCAGGAGGCATACGCATTTGAAAAGGCGCTGCGCCCGGCGGGAAGCAGCGATGGAATCGCTTTCATCTGCGAGGTAAAAAAGGCTTCCCCTTCCAAAGGACTGATCGCGCCGGATTTTCCCTATCTGCGAATCGCGCAGGAATATGAGGCGGCGGGCGCGGCGGCGATTTCCTGCCTGACGGAGCCGTATTACTTTCAGGGGAAGGACAGCTATCTGCGTGAGATTGCCAAAACGGTGCGCATCCCGGTTCTCCGAAAGGATTTTACTGTGGATGAGTATATGATTTATCAGGCGCGGGCGTTCGGCGCGGGCGCAGTGCTGCTGATCTGTTCGATCCTGGACGATGTGCAGCTGCTGGCTTATGGACAGCTTGCGGCGGAGCTGGGGCTGTCGGCGCTGGTGGAAGCGCACACGGAGGAGGAGGTTTTGCGGGCAATGCGCGCAGGCGCGAAAATCCTTGGTGTAAATAACCGCGATCTGAAGACCTTTCAGGTGGATCTGGGTACGAGCGCGCGTTACCGCAAAATGGTGCCGCCGGAGACTATCTTTGTCTCGGAGAGCGGCATCCGCAACGCAGACGACATTAAAAAGTTGGTGGAGAACGGCACGAATGCGGTGCTGATCGGTGAGACGCTCATGCGCGCGGCAGATAAAAAGGAGATGCTGCACAAGCTGCGCGGCGGACGTTATTGATGTATGGTTTACAGGAAACGGACATGGCATGGTACCCCGTACTTATCGGAAATGAGGCGAATCGAGAAAAATTATGAGTAATCCCGTAAAAATCAAACTCTGCGGTCTGTCGCGTCCGGCGGATATTGATTCTGTCAATGAGGCAAGGCCGGATTACTGCGGATTTATTATAAACGTACCAAAGAGCATCCGCAACACGACGCCGGATCAGGTGCGTGCGCTGCGCAAAAACCTTTCTCCGGAGATTGTTCCGGTCGGCGTGTTCCGCAATGAGCCGGTGGAGACCGTGGCGGAACTGCTGCTGGATGGGACAATCGGAGCGGCTCAGCTGCATGGGAGCGAGGATGAAGCGTATATCCGGAAGCTGCGGACGTATGGAAGATTTCTTATAATTAAGGCATTTCGCGTGCCAGTACCGGAAGAAATTGGTGATATCCGCACACGATTGCCTGAAAATCCGTTTGACAGCCGATATGCGGCAGAATCTGAAATCGGAGAGAAGCCCTGTCAGGTGAAAGCAGCTTCTGAACCGACAGGTATTTCAGCCGGGAAAAAGCTTTCTGACTGGGCAGACAGGGTAAACCAAAGCTCTGCCGATCTGGTTCTTCTGGACAATGGGGGCGGCGGCACCGGCAAGACATTTGAGTGGACTCTGGCAAACCAGATTCAGCGGCCGTTTCTGCTGGCGGGGGGCATCGGGCCGGATAATATTACGGAAGCGCTGGATCAGCTGCATCCGTGGGGCGTGGATATGAGCAGCAGTGTGGAGACGGATGGCAAGAAGGATCGGGAAAAGATGCTTGCCGCGGTGGCGCGGGTGCGAGAGTGGAACAAGAACAGGAGATGATAAAACATGAGTGGCAGATTTGGAATACACGGCGGTCAGTACATCCCGGAGACGCTGATGAATGCCGTGATTGAGCTGGAAGAGGCTTACAACCATTACAAGGATGATCCGGAATTCAACCGGGAGCTGACGGAGCTGTTTAATAATTACGCGGGCAGGCCGTCGCGCCTGTATTACGCGGAACGCATGACGAAAGACCTGGGCGGCGCGAAGATTTACCTCAAGCGCGAAGACCTGAACCACACCGGCGCGCACAAGATCAACAATGTACTCGGCCAGGCGCTTCTGGCGAAAAAGATGGGAAAGACCCGTCTGATTGCGGAGACCGGGGCCGGGCAGCACGGCGTGGCGACGGCGACGGCGGCGGCTCTGATGGATATGGAGTGCGAGGTCTATATGGGCGAGGAGGATACCAAACGCCAGGCGCTAAATGTTTACCGTATGAAGCTGCTCGGCGCACAGGTACATCCGGTGACGACAGGGACAAGTACGCTCAAGGACGCTGTCTCTGAGGCGATGCGCGAGTGGACCAGACGGATTGACGATACGCATTATTGCCTTGGTTCCGTGATGGGACCGCACCCGTTCCCGACGATTGTGCGCGATTTCCAGAGTGTGATTTCCAAAGAGATCAAAGAGCAGCTGCAGGAGAAAGAAGGCAGGCTTCCGGACGCGGTGCTGGCCTGCGTCGGCGGCGGCTCCAACGCGATCGGTACCTTTTATCATTTCATCCCGGACGAGAGCGTGCGCCTGATCGGCTGCGAGGCGGCGGGGCGCGGCGTAAATACAGCGGAAACAGCGGCGACGATTGCGACCGGTAAGCTTGGCATTTTCCACGGCATGAAATCCTATTTCTGCCAGGATGAATACGGACAGATCGCGCCGGTTTATTCCATCTCCGCCGGTCTGGATTATCCGGGCATCGGGCCAGAGCACGCCTATCTGTACGACAAGGGACGCGCGGAGTACGTGGCGATCACCGACGACGAGGCGGTGGAGGCGTTTGAATACCTCTCCCGGCTGGAGGGCATCATCCCGGCAATTGAGAGCGCACATGCGGTTGCTTATGCGAGAAAGCTTGCCCCGACCATGGATCCGGACCAGATTATCGTCATCACGATTTCCGGGCGCGGCGACAAGGACTGCGCGGCCATCGCGCGCTACAGAGGGGAGGATATTTATGAATAAGATACAGAGCGCGTTTGCGCATGGAAAAGCATTCATCCCGTTCATCACCTGCGGCGACCCGTCGCTGGCGGTGACTGAGCAGCTGGTCTACGCGATGGAAAAAGCGGGGGCAGACCTGATTGAGCTGGGCATCCCGTTTTCCGACCCGACCGCGGAAGGCCCGGTAATCCAGGAGGCGAACAACCGTGCCCTTTCTGGCGGCGTGACCACGGACAAGATTTTTGATATGGTAAAAAAGATTCGCAAAAATACGCAGATTCCGATGGTGTTTATGACCTACGCGAACGTTGTATTTTCCTACGGCATTGAGCGATTCGTAAAGACAGCGGCAGAGGTTGGCATGGACGGTATCATCCTGCCGGATGTTCCGTTTGAAGAAAAAGAAGAGTTTGCTGTTACCTGCCGTGAAAACGGCCTGGCGCTGGTCTCCCTGATCGCACCGACCTCCCATGAGCGTGTCGCGCAGATCGCGTCCGCGGCAGAGGGCTTTATCTACTGTGTTTCCTCCCTGGGGGTGACCGGCGTCCGCTCCGAGATCACGACCGACATCGGCGAGATGGTGCGGCTGGTGCGCGCTGCTTCCGACATTCCGTGCGCGATTGGCTTCGGCATCTCCACGCCGGAGCAGGCCGCGAAAATGGCCAGGGAGGCTGACGGCGTCATTGTCGGCTCCGCAATCGTAAAGATCTGCAAAGAGTACGGCGCGGACTGCGTGCCAAAGGTTGCGGAATATGTGAAGAGCATGAAAGACGCGATCCGGGGGCTGTAGAACAGGAATCCATTTATGCAAAGGTATAGCATAACTCTGGCAATCTTATTACAAGCAAATGGGGAAAGAACAAAAGCTTCTTTCCCCGTTGCCATTAATCCCGCGTCTCTCTTTTCTTTTTGGTCATCAGGCCGCCGATGCGGCCGGTCTCTTTCGCGGTCAGGGATTTCCAGCCCAGCGTCTTCACCTTTTCCAGCAGACCCAGCTCCTCGGCAATCTCATACTTTAAACGGTCGTCCGGGCTGAGTTCCTCCCATACGAGCTTCTTTTCGGACATAGACAGGTCACACTCCTTTCATCAGGAGTATGACCTGCTGTAAGAAAAATATTCAGTTGATGCTGCGGATATTGTGTACGCCAGCCAAAATCTGGAATGTGGTCATTTATCTTCTCTTCAGACAGTAAGTGCGAAGCTGTGCAGGAAAATCCAAAAACACCTGATCATACTTTGAGCGGAAAATCATTTTTCCAAAGATATAGAATGCAGCATTCCTATCTATCAGCCGAAAATTTAAACACGATATCATCTCAGCCGGTTCTGGATATCCGATGCGCTATATAATATATTTGTCACAATCACCTTATTGCCTTCTATGACATAAAATATCGAATAATTGTCTACTAGCAGCTGACGCATTCCCTGTGAGTGTTCCGGTTCAGAATCCATAACTTTGATTCGATCCGCTAATTCGTCAAGAGTCAGTATAGCATCCGCAATTCGATCATACTGTCCGGCTGCGTTTTGGGGTGCAAGCAAGTTAAATGCAACGTAGTTGTATATTTGCTCCATATCAGACAGAGCTTCACCCGTGATTTGAACAATATACTTTTTCATTTAGCGGTTCTCCCTGAATTTTTTAAAGGCTTCTTCCGCATTTTGCACCTTTCCCGCTGCAATGTCATCATAACCTTTTTGCAATTTCGCGTGAATCTCTTCGGCGGTCATCTGATCCGCATTTACTATAGTTGGCGTTTTTGGCAATGTAACCGCAAATGGAATACCGCCAGTAAGGACAATCTGATTTAAATACATATCAATCGCGGAAGACATCGAGACTCCCAGCTTAGACAGTATTGATTCGGCGCTTTGCTTGACCGCTGGGTTTACTCTTAAGTTTAATGTAGCCGTTTTTTCCATATAGAACACCTCCTGATGCAGAACATTGTAACGCTGTTGCCGTTACCTGTCAAGCCGCCAGGATATCAAAATACTCACTGTTTATGCGGATTTACGGTTCATGGTCTTAAAGGCAGCCCTACGCAAAATGTCCAAACAGATCATACTCCTTTCATCAGGAGTATGGCCCGCTGTAAGAAAAAGACTCAGTTAAGCATTTACAGATTTTTTGATCTCCTGCAATTCTTCCGGGGAGACGTCTGTGACGGAGATGATTTCCGCGTCCGAGAGAAGTCCTTTCCGGAGAAGCATCTTTACGATTTGTATTTTTTCCTCCTGTCTGCCCTCCTGTCTGCCTTCCTGTCTGCCGAGTTCTCTGTTTTCCAGGTCACGCATATAAAGTGTCATATACTCTCGCCTCCATTCATCTTTTTTTCGCGCGGTATTTACTCTGTCTTCCAGCTTCCTGACAAAGTCGTCGTCGCTGGCGGTTCCTTTTGACCGGATTATACTGTGAAGCTGCCGGAAAATCAAGCAAAACCACAAAACCAGAAAATCAGAAAAAGTATAGAACATCCGCAGGAATTGTGCTATGATAAAAAGTACTTTATTAACTTCCCTGCGTCATTAACGAAAGGGACAGGATATGTTTCCTTAAGCTATATGACAGGCGTCCTTCCGGTTGCAAAATACTCCAGTAGTTCTACCATTATCCGGGAGAAGCCCTTTCCGGAGAAGCATCTTAAGGATTTAATGAAGAACTCTGATGCCAGGCGGGTATCCGGCTTTGTCAGGAGATTTTCTGATCTGGACGCAGGGATTGCGGAGTTCTGTGCGAACAGGAAGTAAATGAATGCAAAACTGACAGGCGAAAGGGAAGGCATATGGCGAAGACATTTAACACAGAGGGCTATTGTGATCCAGATTATAATTATATGGTGGATTTGAGCGGGAGACTTGCCCAGATCAAAGCTATGGTTGATAATGGCAAATATTTCACGATCAACAGGGGCAGACAGTATGGCAAAACAACTACGCTGATTGCACTGGAAGGATATCTGGAGCCATATTATAAAGTGATCAGTCTGGATTTCCAGATGCTCAGCAGCGCCTGCTTCGAAAATGAAGCGAGCTTTGTCTCTTCTTTTTCCAGGGAATTCCTATATGCGGCCGACTCCATGCCGGTTCAGGCAAAGTCAGAACTGGAAGCATATGCGCGCGGCAGCGATTCGGAGCTGACATTGTCCATCTTGTTCAAGACACTGGAAAAATTCTGTCGAGAGTCAGAAAAGAAGCCTGTCCTGATGATTGATGAGGCGGACTCTGCCAGCAATAATCAGGTGTTTCTGGATTTCCTTGCACAGCTTCGCGCTTACTATCTGAAGAGAAGAAAAATGACCACATTCCAGTCTGTGATTCTGGCTGGTGTATACGATGTCCGCAGCATCAAACGAAAAATCAGGCCGGAAGAGGATCACAGGGCAAACAGTCCATGGAATATTGCGGCTGATTATGCGGTAAATATGGATTTTGACGCGGAAGAGACAGCGGTAATGCTCATGGAATATGAGAACGATTATCATACCGGTATGGACGTGAAAGCTGTGGCGCAGAATATCTATGACTATACATCCGGCTATCCGTATCTCGTTTCAAGGCTTTGTAAGCTTATTGATGAAAAAGTTGCCGGGACCAGTGCATTCCCGGATAAAAGCAGTGCATGGACAGAGGCGGGCTTCCAGGCAGCTTTGAAAATGCTGTTAGAAGAGTCGAATCCGCTTTTTGAGTCTCTGATGAATAAACTGTATGATTATCCGGAACTCAATCCGGTAATCTCACGTTTGCTGTTCCAGGGAGAAAGGATTCCTTATAACCCGGATGACGCAGTGATGAAAGACGCCATGATGTTTGGTTTTGCGAAGGTACAAAATTCATCTGTCCAGATTGCAAACCGGATCTTTGAGACCAGGCTGTATAATAAGTTTCTTCTGACAGCCAGAGACCAATGCGGAGCTATGTTCGCAGAAGGCTCCAGATGGAAGTCGCAGTTTGTCATAGACGGATATCTGGATGTCCGGCGAGTACTGGAAAAGTTTGTGGAGACGTTTGATTTTCTCTATGGAGCCAGGGACGAGATTTTTGTAGAGGATGAAGGCAGGCGGTATTTCATGCTTTTTTTGAAGCCCATTATTAACGGAAACGGAAACTGCTATGTGGAGCCTGAGACCAGGAACCGGGAACGAATGGATCTGGTGATTGATTATCTTGGCAGGCAATATATATGTGAACTCAAAATATGGCATGGTAATGCTTATAATGAGCGCGGAGAAGCCCAGCTCTCTAAATACCTGGATTACTTCCATTTGAAAAAAGGATATATGCTTAGCTTTAACTTTAATCAGAAGAAAAGAATCGGCGTACAAGAGATTACACTTGGAGACAAAGTCCTGATAGAAGCGGTCGTCTGACACAGTCTTACTATAAGCAAATGGGGAAAGAACCGCCCGCCGATGCGGTCGGTCTCTTTCGCGGCCAGGAATTTCCAGCCCGGCGTCTTCCCCTTTCCCGGCAGGCCAGGCTCCTCGGCTATCTCATACTTTAAGCGGGCGTCCGGGCTGAACTCCTCCCACACAAGCTTCTTTTCGGACGCAGACAGGCCACACTCCTTTTATCAGGAGTATGGCCTGCTGTAAGAAAAAGACTCAGTTAAGCATTTACAGATTTTTTGATCTCCTGCAATTCTTCCGGGGAGACGTCTGTGACGGAGATGATTTCCGCGTCCGAGAGAAGTCCTTTCCGGAGAAGCATCTTTACGATTTGTATTTTTTCCTCCTGTCTGCCCTCCTGTCTGCCTTCCTGTCTGCCGAGTTCTCTGTTTTCCAGGTCACGCATATAAAGTGTCATATACTCTCGCCTCCATTCATCTTTTTTTCGCGCGGTATTTACTCTGTCTTCCAGCTTCCTGACAAAGTCGTCGTCGCTGGCGGTTCCTCCTATGTATTTCAGAAACGCTTTTGCTTCCTCTGATAAATCGCCGATGGTTCCGGATGTGTTGAAAAAGATTTTGGCCGCCTGATCTTTTAATCCAATGGAAGTATCTTCCTTGCAGGTGTTCTCGAAAGTATACCGATAGAAGCTTTTTCCGAATAAATCAAACGTACAGATGAAAATAATATAGCTCTTGTTGAGGTGACGGTAATGTTCGCCTTTTTCCAGCAAATTCAGGTCGATCATGGCCTGATAATAACGGCTGCGTTTTGGCAGCTCTTTTGTATCTGCTGTCTGGATTTCGACATTGTAGACAGTGCTTTCCTCATCCTGAACATAGATGTCAAGCCGGACGCCGTGGCTGTCATAAGCGATGTCGATGGTCTTCTGTTCCTCCGGATATTCGATTCTGGCTATTTTGAAACCAAGGAGCCGTTCGAGCATCTCTTTGCACAGCTCCGGGTCACGCATGACCTTCGCGAACATGAAGTCGTCTTTTAGTTCCAGTTCTTCCCATTTTTTATGCGCAGACATAACCCCCTCCTTTTGAGCAGATTATACTGTGAAGCTGCCGGAAAATCAAGCAAAATCAGAAAAGTGAAAGAATGGAAGCTTTCTTGCTGAAAACTTTATTTCAGATACAGACAGGTCACGTTCCTTTTACCAGGAGTATGGTCTGCTGCATATGGTCTGCCGCTGGAGAAAGATTCAGCGAACCGGAAAAGGAGAAAGGCAACAGAAAAAGCAATGAAACTATGTAAAAAATGGCAATTATTTTTAGAAATGTTACAGAAATAAATGAAGTGTACAACATAAATAACGGAAATGACGGAGAATGTGCGAAAAAAATGGCAAAATTTGCCAAATTGTCTTGATGGGGGGGGTAAAGTGTTATAACAGGTATTACATAGGTGGATTTTTGCCCGTGATCAGGTAAACATTGGAGGATGGATGATGAAAAAGAAGATTTTTAAGAAGGCTATGTCATTATTCGTGGCTATGTCACTTTGTGTAACCAGTATACCTACAAGTGCGTTTGCAAGTGAAACGGGGCTGAGTACGGAGATTGAAACAGAAAATACAGTTGCCGTTGTTTCAGAGACGGAAGACTCAACTGCGGCTGTCTCGGAAGAAGTATCTTCTGATGGGGGGAATGCCGCGTCGGAAGATGGGACGGTTTTGGAGGCTGATGAAGGTTCTGACTCAAACGCGGATAATGGTCAGAATATGGACACGAATGCGGGAAGCAGCTCCGAAAGCGACGCTGGCAGTGAAGCAGAGCTTAGTGAAAATACGAATGTGGAAACGGGCGTGAGTACGGAAAGCGGCTCGGAAGATAGCGGCGGCAGTGAAACGAAGTCTGGCGAAGAAGCAGAAACGAACACGAGTGCAGGAAGCGGTTCAGGAGACGATACCGGAAACAGTACGGGGTCCGGCGAAGACGCGGGAACGAATGCAGAGGGCGTGAATGGCTCCGAGTCTGAGCAGAATACAGAGAATACCAGCGTCACAGGTACAGGCAATAGCTCTGGCAGCGGAGAAACCTGCGTACACGGGAATTCCCTGGGCGCCTGTGCAGCCTGTGTGCAGGAACTGATCAATGCGCTTCCTTCTGCTGATGAATTGGCAGGAATGGATGCGGACAGCTTGAATGCGGTCTATGAGCAGATGCAGGCAGCATATGATGCCTGCGAAGCCCTCACGGCGGAGAATCAGGCGCTGGTGGATACGGCACTGCTGACAACACTATTTGATTATTTTTCTGGCCTGTCGAGTGAGGCATCGGAGACTGGGAATACAGAAGAAAGCGAAAAGATAGTCAATGCAGGTGTTGTGATCAAGATGGATTCAGAAAATGAACTTCCTGTAGAGACCGGCAAGAACCATAAGGTTACAATAAAAACATCTTTTTCAGCGACAAACGATGGCGATAAGGCAACCGTGCGCGTATATATGCAGGACGCAGAAGGAAACATGAACACGGTTGCCACGCTGCTTGATCTGACAGATGATCAGATTGTTTATGCCAGTGAGGATAACTCGAAGCTGACCATCACCGTGACGCATGCTTATGAGTATGATGAAAATGGAAACAAGACGGCTGAATATCTGGAGTATGTTATGCCGGCAGGTACGTCAGTCGAGATGGAACTGGAGTTTTATGTTCCGACCGGTATTTATGGAACAACAGAGACGCTTGTTCTCGTACCGGAAATTACGCATACGGTAGGAGACGGAGCAAATGATTCGGTTTGCGACAAGCTTTCTCTGGAATGGACATCTTCATTTTTATGGGAAAACCTGGAGAAAACGGCATCAGTTTCCAAGATTAGAGCCAATTTGGATGGATCATTGAGTAATGACATTACCTATACGTTCAGCGTTGACATGAATAAAGCAGCGACGGGTGTGGTCTGGACAAAAAGCACGTCTGTATCGGAGAATATTACTTTGCCGGAGGGAATGGAATTAAAAAATGACGGGATTTATGCAGGAGAGACGCAGGTGATTGCCATAACCTGCGGTTCATGTGTGCCTGGCGAGCGCACGTTCTAACGGGTGAAAGTCCCGAATCCGCCCGGCAGTGGG
>JAJPXX010000051.1 GCA_021205225.1 Lachnospiraceae bacterium | reverse complement strand
GGGTGAGATCACCATCTAAATATTTGCACACGTTATTTCAGTACGATGTACTAGTATTAGATTTGCAAAAATGGAACAAGCAAACAGGAGGAAGATATGTCAAGATTAATATTCTGGATTCGGAAGAAAATCCGTGGAGACCGTCATTGCAGTAGTTGCTGTCTCTTGTGCGAGTATTATGAAATATGCAAAAATGACAATGAGTGACGAAGACGCAATAAGGAAAGAAATCATAAAGGAGGAGAGTACGGATGTATAAAAGAAGAATTGCCAGTATAGACAGTCAGACGAAGATCTATCATTATCCAGGCTGCCATTACGCGAAACGTATTTTACCTAAGCACCAGCTAGAAAAATCGCAGCATGACATGAAGAAGGATGGCTTTCGACCATGTAGATATTGCAATTCGATGAACTTTCGTCTCAAGCAGGAGCAATCGAATCTGTAGAGGTATGCACAGTATCGAAAGATAGAATTTAAAATGGTAGATGAACAGCTTTTTATAAAAACAGAGATCGGCTGCTGGAAGCTGATTTACGGTAAATATCATCAGAATTTTATCCTCTACCACAGGAACGCTTCTGGCAGGCCAGTGAACTTCGAGCATCCGGAACGGGAGCGTTATCATAAACAAATGGATCAGCTGTACTCGGACACGATAACTTCAGTTTTTATATACATATACAAGCATGACCAGTTTCGCGTGGCCGAGAAAATAGCAGACGGAAATCTCGACATTCGGCAGGTCAGCAAAAAGTATCAGTCATCCGCAGCCCGCAGGCAGCGTCGGCAGAAAGAGCGAAGACTGGATCGGCTGTTTCGGGTGATTGAGAGTGGGAGTGAGGAGTATAGGAAAATATCGTGCTGCTGAAAGTGTAAAAGTTAGATAGCACGGTGCGAGAAGTTTATAAAAATGTCTAAACCGCATTGCCAAAATTTGTTGAAGTTAGACAGAAAAGAGCATATACTATGAGAATATGGTCTGACAGATATTTGTAATTGGAGTTGCAAGGCTTCTGATATGATGCGCAATCAATGAGTACAGTTAAATGGCCGACAAGCCATTAGGAGAAGAGAAAATGGTTACAGGAATAATCAAAAACAAAATTGACAAGATATGGACAGACATCTGGGCCGGAGGGATCACGAATCCATTGACAGTAATTGAGCAGCTTACATACCTGATGTTTATACGTTCTCTTGACGAAAAGGAACTGGAGACTGAGGAATTTGAAAATATGACCGGCGAAAAAATGGTTAAAATATTCCCGCAGTCTGCGGTTGGTCAATCTATGCGCTGGAGTAAGTTCAAAAATAATGATCCGAGACAGATTTACGATGTGATTTCACAGCGTGTATTTCCTGCGATCAAAAACCTGAAATATGGACGTTTGCCAGATTTTACCGAGCAGGGAGAACTGATTGAAATTGAGGATGAACCGGACAGTACGAATAGAAATAACACTGCATTTGCGCGATACATGAGTGATGCTATGTTCCTGATTCCGACACCACAGATTTTGCAGAAAATCATTACTGGACTGGATGACTTATATGAACATGACATTGCTGATCTGGATATGCAAGGGGACTTATACGAATATATGTTGGGGAAATTGGCAACTGCTGGTAAGAACGGTCAGTTTCGTACTCCAAAACATATTCGAGATATGATGGTAGAATTGATTCAGCCAACCCCTGATGATATTATTTGTGAAATTCCCACTCAACTTTTAATACAATCTGGCGATAGATTATGTGCGTGAGTTAGGTGGGGACAAAATCGCCAAGGGTGGGGACAAATTTACAGAGCTGGGGACAAAATCTGCGGCTGGGGACATTTTGGCGATTGCCTGTGGCTACAATGGCGAGGGAGTAAAGAGATTATGAGTGAAAAGAAGCATAAAAAAATAAGCGCTCGGCTTACATATGCGTACTTACGGCATGTGAAAAAATGGATGCTTTGTCCATGCTGTCAGAACGGAAAAATGAGAATAGATAAAGCTTCTACTATGTGGACATGCGAAAACTGTGATTACGAATTGTCTGCTGATGAATTTGAAGATGATTATGTGTTCTGGTTCTGCGATGAGTGTGAAGCCTACCTGAACGATCAGGATGGTTTTGACAGAAACGCTTCCAAACATATCTGCCAGAATTGTGGATATGAAAACGACACGACTCTCGATAACATAAAGGGTATTTGTTCGGATTGCGGAAAAGTTATTGCTGATCCAGAGGCAACCTTGTGTGAAGAGTGTAAAGAGCTTCGAAAAAAGAAGGCTAAGCAATGGCTTGCTAAAGCTGGAAAAGTAGTTGGTATAGCAGCGGCTGTTGCTGGAACCATTTATATTGCTTATCGACTTTCAGATGGTCAGAGTGTGGACTACGAGCCTCTTCCAGATGATGACAATGATAATAATGAAGATGATGGGAACATTCAAGCTGAAAATGATGCAGAGCCGGAAGAAATTTTTAGTCAAACTGAAGAAACGATGGACGACATTGAGGAAGAACCATCACATAGAAAATATCATATGATTAGCGCTAAACGAATGGGTTGGGAACAGATTTATGATTATTATGCATTTCCAACAGATAAATTTACAAAAGAGGAAGCACAGGCACAATTTACACCTGTAAAAAAAGAAACATTGAAGAATAATAATCGATGGTATGAATACACAGCATACGACATTCAGGGAACAACATATTATAAAACCATATATGATGGCGTGTATGACGAGGATGAGTTGCTGGCTCGTGGCTATACAAAAGAGGAATTAGATCAGATGTAAATAAGATAGCTCCATAGTTGGCTGAAAAATGGCCATCTATGGAGCTTTTTTCACGCTGTAATTTCCGTTCCGTCCTTGAATGTGAATCGGATGTCGTTCTTAGTGTAAACCGTAGCGTAATCGACCAGCGCGTACCAGGCTTCCTCATCGAACTTGGTCAGAAGCTCTTCCTGGGAGCGGAGCGCTTTCTGAAATTCATTCAGAGCAGCTTTCGCAAGCTCCTTCTGGTCGATTTCGCTGGTGACGGCATCCAGCTGTTCTTTCGTCTGGTTGTAGCGTTCCGTCAGGGAATCGTAGCGTTTCTGGTATTCTGTCTGGTCGAGCGCGGTCAGCGCGTTCTCGTTGATGGTCTGCTGCACCAGCTCCGCGACCAGCGCCAGTTCGTTCATTAAACGCTCCTGCTCGGCAGTAAGTTCAGCCGTGTCGTACACTCTGCTTTTAACAAGCTCGATGTCTTCGATGATGGAATCGCGGCATTCCAGCAGCTTGTTGACAGCGGATACAAATTTCTCCATAATCTCTTCATCGGTCAGATGTGGAGTTTTGCATTTCGTATCGCCTTCAAATTTGTGATTGCACTGCCAGATTACCTTACGGTATTTGTCATTGGAGTGCCAGACTTTGGAGCCGTACCAGCTGCCGCACTCACCGCATTTGATTTTGCCGGAGAAGATGTAGATGCCGCTGTGCCGGTTCTTCCCACGGGTGCGTCTGGCAAGCTCCCGCTGTACCAGCTCGAAGGTTTCCGGATCGATGATGGCCTCGTGATTGTTTTCCACGTAATACTGTGGGACTTCGCCTTCGTTGACTTTTGTCTTCTTCGTCAGGAAGTCTGTAGTGAAGGTTTTCTGGAGCAGGGCATCTCCCTTGTACTTTTCGTTTGAAAGGATGCTCTTCACAGCGGATGCGTTCCATTTATCCCTGCCTGCAGGAGATTTTATCCCTTCCCGTGTCAGCTGTGTGGCGATACCGCAGGGAGTTTTTCCTTCAAGAAAAAGCTGGTAAATCTTACGGACGGTGACTGCCTGTTCCTTGTTGATGACAAGGTTCCCGTTAGGTCCCCTGTCGTAGCCGAGGAACCGTTTGAATGGAACTGTGACCTTCCCGTCGGAGAAGCGTTTCCGCTGTCCCCATGTGCAGTTTTCAGAAATAGAACGGGATTCCTCCTGCGCCAGTGACGACATGATAGTAATGAGCAGTTCGCCCTTGCCGTCAAAGGTCCAGATGTTCTCTTTCTCGAAGTAGCATTCCGTCCCATTCTCCTTCAACTGCCGAATTGTCGAAAGGCTGTCCACAGTGTTTCTCGCGAAGCGACTGACCGATTTCGTCACAATCAGGTCGATTTTTCCGTCCAGGGCATCGGCAATCATGCGCTTGAATCCTTCCCTGTGCCGGGTAGAGGTGCCCGTAATTCCTTCATCTGTATACACTTCGACAAATTCCCAGTCGTCACGAGCTTTGATGTAGTTCGTGTAGTAATCAATCTGTGCTTCGTAGCTGGTGAACTGGTCATCGTGGTCGGTTGATACACGGGCATAGCCTGCGACTTTCCGTTTTTTCTGCTCCGCGATGGGAGCAGAAGTAAAGGGTGTCCGTGTGGCCGGTATTGTTTTTACTTTTTTGTTGACGCCCAATATTTCTCACTCCTTATCTGCTTCATTTTTTCGCTCATTGCCTGTCGACGCTCAGGTGTGAAGCTGTCCCTGATTGCCTGTGTCTGTTTCTCCCGGCGTTCCTCTGTCCAGGGAGGCATCGTTTTCTTCGGCTTTACCCATTCCCGGCTGACGGTGCTTCCGTCTTTCATATGAAAGACGAGCTCTGTGGCAGAAACGACAGAAATGTGGTCAATACGTTCGAGAAAAGTGTCATCATCGAATTGCTCAATTCCGAGCACCTCGGCAGTCATCTGCTTCAGTAAATCCTCGCGTAGACTGACGGTTCCGCAGGTCTTTTCAGGTGCGCTGCATCGCCAGTGGGTGACTGTTGAGCCATCCGTGTGGCGCTGGGTCTGCTTACGGAAGTTACAGCCGCACTGTTCGCATTTGATTTTGGAAGTCAGGCACGATGCGCCTTTTGGGTTTGTGCCGAATTTTCTCCGCTGTTTTGATACCCTTTCACGATACTCAGGGGTCCAGCATTCCTGGTGCCCGGTGTTCGGACAATCTTTTGTGATAACTCTGCCGTCTTTGAAATGAATCTCCAGCGTGTAGGATTTCGGCACGTAGATGACGTCGATTTCGCTAAGAAAGATATTCTCGTCAAATTCGTCAAGCTCCAGAACATCCGCAAGAACTTTCTCCATGCTGCGCTGGTTGATACTGCCTTTTACATCACAGTGGCCACCCTTCTTCTTGCGCGAACCGCATACCCAGAATTCCAATGTCTGACCGTATTTTGTCCTCGGCTTTCGCGCATTGTGCATATAGCTGAGGCTGCAGTAGGGGCATTTGATTTTACCAGTAAAGCAGCATATGTTCAGGCTCTTATTTGCTAGGGCTCCAAGCTCCTTGCGTCTTGCCATTTCATCCTGCACATACTGGAATGT
Organism: Lachnospiraceae bacterium; assembly: GCA_021205225.1. Classification (GTDB taxonomy): domain Bacteria; phylum Bacillota; class Clostridia; order Lachnospirales; family Lachnospiraceae; genus Choladousia. Next base: position 12,473 of record JAJPXX010000051.1, on the reverse strand, counting down.
CTCCATGTCGATAATCGGCTCGTGCGTGTTCTCAACAAAGTATTGTGGCAGCTCGCCGCGATTCTTTTTCCGCTTCTTATCGATGGGGTCTGAAATGTACTCCTTCTGCAGGAGAAGGTTCCCCGTGTATGTGATGTTGGAGAGAATGGTTTTCAGATTGGAATCCCGCATCACGCAGCCGTTGATGCTCCGGATGCCTTCGGCTTCAAATTCCCGTTCTGTTTCAAGTCTGGATTTCCCGTCCAGAAAATTCTGAAAGACGCGCTTTACAATTTCCGCCTCTTCAGGAACAATGACCAGCTGGTCGCCTTCCCACCGATAGCCCAACACTCTGGGATGTCCGTTCGGTATGCCTTCCTGCATTCGTTTGCGGACTCCCCATTTTACATTGTTACTGATGCTGATGGACTCCTCCTGTGCAAAGGATGCGAGGAGTGTCAGCATAAGTTCTCCGTCACTACTGAGCGAGTTGATTTTCTCTTTTTCAAACCGAACCTCAATGCTAAGCTCCTTCAAGTGGCGCACTACATTCAGCAGGTCAACCGTGTTTCTGGCAAATCGCGAGATGGACTTAGCGAGGATGATGTCAATTTTCCCGGCTTCGCAATCGGCAAGCATACGCTGGAATTCAGGTCTGTTCACGGATGTGCCGGATATGGCTTCATCAGCGTAGACGCCTGCGTATTCCCACTTCGGATTGCGCTGGATCAGCTCACTGTAGTAGCTGACCTGAGCCGAGAGTGAGTGGTGGAGGCGCTCCGTTTCCATCGAAACTCTGGCGTAGGCAGCGACTTTCTTTCGCTCTGGTATCTTTGGTACAGTTTGTTCAATCTTTGTAATTTTCCGCATAAAAATCACTTCCTTTCCACCACTATACATCACTCTGAAAGGCATTTAAGTCAAGCGGATGTCGGAACATAAACTGCCCAATAATGGCCGGTATTTTTTGAGCAGAATTGTATCAATTTGCTGGTATTCCTCCTGCGTGATTTTGCCGTTTTCAAGCATCTGTTTAAAGCACAGTATGGAGGCCTGGTATTTCTTTTCTAATTCAAATTGTTCATTATTCATCTGAACCACCACCTTTGAAACGGCTGCGGATATAGCAATCGTGCGAGCAGTACTTTCGACCAGCATTGCCGTAGGATTGAAATTCCTGACCGCATCCGGCACAAACGATTCTGTAATATGCCTTCCGGATTCCGCTTTCCGGATGCGCCTTCCACCAGGCTCTTCGGCATGGTGTGGAGCAGAAGTGAGGCTGTTTTCTGCCGTGTACAATGGGAATGCTAATCCCACAGTGCTTACAACAGAGGTGTGGGGTGGAATCTGTTTTGGCTGGAACTTCCGTAACGGAAACCGGGTGGCGCTGGCAGTATTTTTTAACGCTTTCTCTTGAAAGACCGAGAGCCTCTGCAATCATCGCGTAGCTGTAATCTCCGGAGCGCATCTGCTCAATTTGTGTTTTCTGTTTATCTGTCATAGCTCGGTACCTCCTCAGAATACGGAGATTCCGAGGGAAATTTGGTACCCCAGTAAAATAAAAAAAAGACCTGCAGATATTCCCGGAAGAACACCAGCAGGTCAATGACGAAAAATATTCAGCTACACTTTCTCGCAGTAATCAAGGCTCACCCAGCCATTGCGACCGCTCTGATATGCTTTCAGAAGACCCCAGCCCTTGACCGAGCCGGTCCCGGTAGATTCCTCCACAATAGTGAAGGTGCCTTTGCCGGTCTGCTTCCCGGTTTTGGCATGGTCGGTTCCCGGCCCCGATCTGATGTTCAGGTCTGAAATCGCTACCTTCACCTGATAGGGCACAGACGAGCTGCTGCCGGATGAGGTAGTGGAGCTACCGGTAGTGGAGCCGACTGTGCAGTAGCTTGTGTTCAGAAGATAAATCCATCCTGCTCCTGATTTCAGCTTGCCCCAGCCGCCACTGACCTCGGTGATTGTGAATGTCCCCTTGCCAGTCTGTCCTTTGACGGTGCCGTTCATGGACGGCTGGCCGCGGTAATTCAGGTCAGAAATGAGCACTTTCACCGAGAACGGAACCGCCGGAAGGCTTGATTCGGAGATTGTCGTGCCGGAGGATGAATTGCCGGATGAAGAACTGCCAGCGTTTTCCGAAGAAGTCTCCGTGCTGGCCGTTCCCATCGCTGCCTTGACCGCAGCACGGAAAGTATCCATCGTGTACGACAGCCCCAGCCCCTTCCACAGATGCGCCGGATCCGCGTGGTTGGATGCGACGCCCCGGCTGTATCCCTCCGCATGGGAGATGATCACGCCATCTGCAGTCGGATCCAGGCTGTATTTCTGGCAGAGGTAGGCGAACAGCTCTACTGCCGCTTCATAGGTGCGCTTCGCTACGGCTTTCGCATCTGCCGCGTCCGAAACAGTGAAGTTTGCCCCGGATGTATAGGTGATGCTCCCTGGCTCGCACATCTCCACACCGATATGCGTGTCGTTTGCTGATGAGCCGGATGTACCTTTTCCGCAATGCCATCCACGCCGGTTCCACGGGAGTGTCTGGTAAACTGTACCGTCGTTGCCGTCAATAAAGGCGTGAACACAGGCGCTTGTGTAGCTTGCCTTGTTCCAGTTTTTGATGAACACGGATGCTGAGGGCTGTGCGCATCCCACCGAGTGAAGCATCAGCCCTTTGACTGTGATGGTCTTCCCGGCTGTATAGCAGGGATTTTTCGTCAGAATTGATTCTACAAGATTCATAATCAGTCTTCCTCCTCATTCTTATTTTCATTTTCTGTGTCTGCTTCTTCAGAAGCGATTTCCGTCTCCGCTCGGTCATGCAGCTGCTCCAGCACCAGCTTCAGCTTATCCGGTACCGGCAGCCTCAGATGCGCCGCATTTTCCAGAATAGAGATACCCTCATTCGAGAGATAGAAGAAAATGACCGCTGTCCGTAGGACACTCCCCGTGCCGATGACCTGTGCATCCAGAATGCTCCCGATGCCAACCAGCAGGAAAATCAACACCTTCCGGCAGATACCCTTGAAGCCTACCTCGCTCGACAGCTTCCGGTCGCTCACCGCACACATCACGCCAGTAAGATAATCAACCACCACGAAAGCCAGCAGCGCATACAGCAGCCCATCACAGCCTCCGAGGAAATACCCCAGCCATCCACCGATTCCGGTGAAGATGACCTGAATCATGTTCCAGAATTCTTTCATAATCAGTTACCACCTTTCTTTATATAAATGTATGAAAAAAGCGGTCTCCCGCGAATGGAGCCGCCAGTTTCCGAACCATAATCAGCACAAATCTCCGCGCTGATATTTGTACAATTTATGCCTCCGATTATGCTTGCTAATATCGGCTTTCAGAGTGATTAATACACTACAAAAAAACAACACCGCCGCATGAACGGCAAAGCCAAAAGGAGGATTTTTCATGAAGACAAAGAACATCAAAGTGCAGTATTCTAACAAGTACCAGGCGAACGGCGGCCTGCTTCCCAAAATCCAGATGGAAGGAAAGTGGCTTGAAGCCCTCGGCTTCTCGGTCGGCACCCACCTTGTGGTCGAGTACGAGGAAGGCTCAATCCGCATCCGGACGCTCACAGAAGCGGAAGAAAACGAAATCCGCGAGAGGGAACTCAAGCTTGAGTTTGAGCGGAAGTACCGCGAACTCGAAACCTTGCGGCGCGAAAGAGACGCGGAGCCGCTGCCGATGGTAGCCGAGCCACATGTCACCTACGGCCATGAACGCAGATCCAGAAAGTGATAATCACGCCGGATATCCTGGCATCCATTCCCTGAGAAAGCGGCAGAGGCCTAAAGACCTTTGCCGCTTTACATCTGTCCGTCAAGGTGCCGTTGGTCATTAGCGCCGTCGCTGTACCATCAGACTGACTCCGTCAGCGTGTACGTGATTTTCATCGTCATGTCCGATGTCTTCACCACAGCCGTGTCCAGATTATTTATGGTTGCCATATACGGAGTCAGCAATGCCAGGTACCGCTTCGTGATGGAATACTCGCCGCCCCAGAAAAGCAGGAAGTTTTTGTACCGGAACATCGGAGTGCCGGAATATTCAAACCGTTTGCTGCCGACTGTCTGAACCACTGTGTCATCCGCGAGGATCTGGAAATCATACCCGATAATCACATCCTCAATCCGGTCGAGGAACAGGCCATAGCTGCTGCCGCTCAGGCTGTATCCTGCGGAAGTATATCCGAGGCTGATGAGCGTCACATCAGCGGAGTTGGAGAGGTTGATTTTATATACTCCGGCAGCATCATATGATGGAATATACACATAGCCATCCCTGACCACACATTTGTTCCGGTAACTCGGATAGCTGGAATAGCTCCGGTACCCGGCATAGGTCATCGCAGCATTGCTCAGCGTAAAGCTTGCCTCTGTGTAGGTGTAATCTGTTTTGGAAATCTTAATCCACAGAAGCGTCGCACTCCCGGAAGAATTTCCGCTGTTGCCGAATCCGTACCAGTACCCGTCATGCCCATCCACAAACGTGTGGTAGGTGGATGACGGCAGGAATGTCGTGCAGGTGATAGTATGCGTCTCAGTGACAGTGGCCGTGGAATCATCAATCTTTTCTTTCAGCCCAATGGACAAAATCGGTATCCGGAACTTTGTGATTGTGACTGCGGATGAGGAGAAAGCGATGGAAACCACCGTGTCGTTCTCAAAATCGACCTCCACAGAGTTGAACAAGAGCTTCGTGATGTCATCATCCAAAGACTGATTCAACGTACTCATCAGCAGGAAGGCGGAGCTGTCATCCGCAATGCTGCCATAACCGCCAACTCCGCCCAGTGCGCTGGTCAGCGCCACCGCCGCAATTGTGCCGTTTCCCTGTGTGTTTGTAAATTCCCAGACAAACTGGTACCCGTCGTCCGTCGCGCCGCCCTCGGTCTGGCTTAAGCTGCCGCGCTGCAGATCTGTGGATGAATTTACATCATTGGACGCATAGGCCACAGGAAGGTTTTCTGATGTCGGGTACAGGTTCCCGGAATCCTCCGTTAGCGTGTTTGGGAACAGAAGGATGCCGCCGATCAGGTTGGGGCAGATGGGCAGCAGATTTGTAAGCCACCCATTCAGCGTATTGCTGTAAGTGCTCCCGAAATAATACAGCGTCCCCAGCAGGTTCAGGCCAAGGATGTTGTTAATGGCATCCGTCATCATGTTATCGTGTTCCACCGTGGTCACTTCCCCGGTATTCACATCCGTCAGTTCAATTTTCATGCTTCCTTTCAGCTTCATGTCTCATCCTCCTCAAATGCCGCGAACATACGGCCAAACGCTGCCGCTGTCACCGTTTCTGATACATCCCAGTCTTTCTGACCGTACTTCTCATAACTCATATCATCCGAATAACCCGGATTTGCAATTCCAGTGACAAGCGAGAACCTGCCGATGTTTTCCTCTGTCAGTTCCAGAATGCCGTCCCATGCGTAGGTGCCGCCCATTGACTGTCCGAAAATTGCAGCAATACAGTCACCTGTGGCCACCTTGCCGGTGCCGCCTTCCAGCCGCAGGTACACATTAAAATAGCTCGCTACGCTGGCCGCGATATTCTCAATTGGGTAGTACAGCGTCAGGATGTGCTTTCCGCTATGCCAGGTCTCCACCGGAGCGAATGCTGTGATATAGGAATTGTTGTACTCGTAAGTCACATACACGAGAGCTTCGCCATCCTCCGTCCAGGTGACCGGCAGCGACACGGAAATCTCTGTCCCGGAGGAAGAATCCGTATCCTCCGATGAATCATCGGTTGTTTCGTCCTCAGTAGATTCATTCGATGATGTGTCGCCAGAAGAATCGGCCACGCTGTCTGGAATCGTGATCGTCCCGGTTGCCGTAGCCGACATCTCCACGGAGTCAGCGGCTACTTCCAGGACTACCTGCGCAATAAACTGCGCATAAGTTTCCTCCTTCGCCGTAAACTCCATGCTGATAATCTTCGTGTTGGAGTCCCCGACCGTGTAAGCGGAGGCGTTGGTGTAGGTGTATATTCCCATCGCGCCTTCCTCAATCTGGCTCAGCAGACCGGCGATGTTCTTATCATTTTTGCTTTTCGCCTGGGAGAGTTTCGGATTCTTCCCCACGCATTTCAGTTTCTGTTTCCCGCCGATGGTGTATTTGATGCTCGTAATGCAGGAAATCTGATTCTCATCCGCCTGACCGCCGGAGAATGTCAGCACGTCTCCAAGGTCAAGCGCCGGATTGCCAATCGTGTCCGAGTCAAACGGCACGTAATTCACCGCCTGCAGGTCATTCAGGATGTTGGTGCACAGTTCCGCACGCGTCTCATCCAGCCCAAACTGGAGAAGCGGATTTACCCCCAGATTCATGGTCAGCCCATCATCCGGGTCTACGCTGTAATACTCCGACGTCTCTGTCCGCATATTTGTGGAACTCACCGCCGTATACCGTGTAATAAAATCAGAAAAGGAACTGGAAAACCTATGTTTCTGCTCAATCTCCTGTACCGGCTCGCTGCCGTATTTGCGCAGTTCCAGCTTACCTTCCCGGTTGATGACGAAGAAGCCGCCGAGCACCTGCCCCACGTAATAGAGCACATCCCGGTAGGTTTCAATATCGTCTTCAGAATAGATGGAAAGCGTCTCGGAGCCGTTCGCCATCGATTCGATTTCCTCCTGCGTCTGCGCCATCTCCACAGAACACGCGAGGCAGCAGAGGTAGATGAAATCATATGCTGTGCCGGTACTCTGGAATCCGTTAAAATCCTTCTCGAAGCGCAGCATATAATCATAGGCTTTTATCTCCAGACAGTTCACCGTCCGGTTTGCCTCAGACACTTCGAACACACCCATCGGTACTTCCTCATAGCTTTCGTTCGGCAGAAGCAGGAAACAGGAAATCTCGATAATAGCATCTTCCAATGTATACCGGTCAACCTCAGAATAGAGTGTGATTCCAAGTTCTGATGAATATACCGTTCCAAGTTCAATCTCTGTGCTGCCGCAGCACTGTGAGGAGATGTAGCCGGAGCCTTTCACGATATCGCTGTAGTCAAAGGAATACACCTTACCGGCAGTGGTGGTGATCGTCCCGGCCCAATAGTAGGAGCGGGTGTTTTCCTGCACCGCCTCTAAAAATTCATCACTCACCGCATACATTTAAACACCCCCTGTCCTTAGAATTCATTCAGTGTAAACGACACGCCCCACAAACCACCGTAAGAAGAATCCGCTTCACGCTTAACCTTATAGCCAGAGATATACATCTCAGCGGAAACCGCTGCAGCTGTCTCCGTATCAAAGAAGTCCACTGCGATTTTTGACTTCTGCTTGTAGACGGTCAGCTTTTTCATCCACTTTGCTGTGACGGAGAAAGACACTGAGATGGTGTGTACGCCGAAGCGCACCACATCCCGCTGGGTCGTCCCGGCCTCCGTCTGCCCGGAGGAGTCTGCCTCCACGTCATCCATCGAAACCTCGTAGGAATCCGGCTCCGGCAGGTCTTCGCCGTCGAAGGTTAAATACTGTATAAACGCCACCGCACACACCTCCTTACCGTCCGCCGGAGCGCAGGTTCTGCCTCTGCTGTGCATCCACGATTATTTCATCCAGAAGCGAATTGCCCAGATATACCGGGATGGAAATCGTCCCGACATTCTGCTCACTCAAGGAATCTACCATCTCCCGAATGCCGGAGAGGATGCCCGAAACCGTGGCATCCGAGCTGCTTCCAGAATTCCCATAGCTGCCACCATTCATCTGCGTCGCAGTGACCTGTGGATGGATGACCATGTCCGCTGCCACGTCCGACACCGCGCCCTGCAGGAGGCTGCGGCTTTTTTCTATGCCGTCTGCCAGCCCTTGCATGAAGTCCGGCATCCAGTCTTCGTAATCTGTCAGCGGGCCTTTGTCTGGCACGGAGAAGTGCAGGTAGGATTTGATGGTCTCCGCTACATCCGAAACGGCTTCTTTCACTTTACTGATACAGCTTTTGATGCCACTGATAATCCCGTTGATGATGTCCGCGCCCCAGCTGAAAGCGGAGGAGGCAAGCCCCGTGATGAAGCTCACTGCGTTGTTGAAGCCATCCTTTATCGTATTGTAAATCCCGGACACGGTTGTCTTTATGCCGCTCCAGATAGCTGTAAATACCTTGGACACAGTTGATTTTATGGTATTCACCACCGTCGATATCGTCTTCGAGATGGTATTCCACACCGTGGAAATCGTGGAGGAAATCCCATTCAAAACTGTGCTTATCACAGACGAAATCGCATTCCAGACTGTTGTGATAACTGTCTGGATAACTCCAAGCACCGTGGAAATCGTGCTGGAAATTGTATTCCATGCCGTGCTGATAAATGTCTGGATTACGGTAACCACCGTTGTAATGACTGTCTGGATTGCATTCCATACAGTTGTAAACGCCACCTGTAAAGCGGTCAGCACTGAGGAGATATTCGTCTGAATCGTGTTCCACGCGTTCGAAAGAAACGTTGAAATTGCCGTCACCACCGTATCCACAACAGACTGGATCGACTCCCAGGTGTCAGAGAAAAATCCGGAGATTGCCGTCCACACCGTCTCTGCTGTAGATTTTATCGACTCCCATGCATTTGAAAGAAAAGCGGAGACCGCTTCAACCGCAGCTGTAACCGCTGATTTGATGTTCTCCCAAAGGTCGATCCAGAACTGTCGGAACTCCTCGTTCGTGTTCCACAGGTAAATAAACGCTGCCACCAAAGCCGCAATCGCCGCAATGACAATCGCGATAGGGTTAGCCATCATCACCGCGCTTAAAGCAGAAAAAGCCGTCTTCACCGCATTGAAGGCACTCACCAGTTTTGGAAGGAGCGTCATAATCGTGCCGACTGAGCTGATGACCTTGCCCACGACAATCAGCACGGGACCGATGGCAGCTGCCACCAGCGCAATCGTCAGGATAACCGTCCGCATTCCCTCGTCCATGCCATTCAGCCAATCCACAATATTTTGAATCACACTTACTACAGATTTAATAACCGGCAGGAGCATCTGACCGAAAGAAATGGCAAGCTCCTGCAGCTGGGATTTTAGAATCGTCAGCTGGCCTTCGAGGTTATCCTGCATAATCGCAGCCATTTCCTCTGCTGTACCAGAACATCCAGCCAGGCCTTCCTGGTATTCCTGAAAACTGCCAGTCGTTTCACCAAGGACAGTCATCAGTTCCGACTGCGCTGTTTTACCGGCTACCACATAAGCAAGGTTTGCTTTCTGTTCATCTGTCAAATCCGACCAGATGCCCTGCATCCCGGAGAGGATGTTGGACAGTGAGTTTACATTGCCCTCTGCGTCATAAACCTCGATGCCGTACTCCGCCAGCATGTCCGTACAACCAGAGGTATTATTGCCAAGCCTTGTCATAATGGAGGAGAGCGCGGTACCGGCCTCACCGCCTTTAATACCAGCGTCCGCCATTACCATCAGGGCTGCCGTTGTCTCGTCAAGACCATAACCGAGCTGAGTAGCGGCCGCGGCACAATTTTTGTAAGCCTCGCCCAGCTGTGAAGTGCTGGTATTGGAATTGCTCATGGCGTAAGCCATCTTGTCCACAAGCATCTCAGAATCAGCAGCGGTCAGACCAAAAGCGGACAGGTAGTCTGTCACGATATCAGATGCGCTTGCCAGCTCCATCTCAGAAGCTGCGGCAAGGTTCAGTACACCGGAAAGACCGTCGCACATCTCATCCGCAGACCAGCCTGCAAGTCCCATGTAAGACATGGCTTCAGCTGCCTCTGTCGCGGAGAACTTTGTGGTTTCACCGGCAGAACGAGCCGCTTCTTCCAGTTTCTCCATATCGCCTCCGATATCCGTGGAGCTGGAAGAAATCAGAGCCTTGACGCTGGACATGGCTGTTTCAAAGTTTGCCGCAGTAGTGACTGCCGCCGTTCCGAGTGCCACGACACCAGCAGTTACCGGCAGGAGCTTCGTGCCAACCGAGGAAACCGAATCACCAACCGACTGCAGCTTTTCGCCGGTCGCAGAAATTTTCTGGAGTGCCGTTGCGGACTGCTCTGCCTGCGTCTCCAGCTTTTTTAATTCTTCCTCAGTCTCAATGATTTCACGCTGCAGGGCATCATACTGCTCCTGACTGATTTCACCATTTGCCAGAGCCGTGTTCGCCTGTTCCGCAGCTGTCTTTAGTGTCTCTAGCTTTTCTTTCGTCTCAGAGACTGCCTCGGTGAGGAGCTTCTGTTTCTGTGCCAGAAGTTCCGTGTTGGTCGGATCAAGCTTCAGGAGCTTCTCCACGTCCTTCAGCTGGGACTGCGTGGACTTCATCTCTTTATTTACACTGTTAAGTGCTTTTGATAGGCCAGTGGTATCGCCGTCAATCTCGACTGTAATACCTTTAATCCTGCTTGTTGCCACGCTCTGTCACCTCGCTTTCGGGCATTAAAAAAGAGCCGATTGCTCGACTCTGAAAATCAAAGACATCACATCAAATATCGCAATGCCCTTATTTAAACATTATATTTTGAGGTCGCAATTTGCGACCTCAAAAAGCTATTCCTCTGTTTCTAATTCCAAACGTTGTAAAATATCCTGAACTACACCAGCGTCTTGCAGTAAACTTACAGCAAAGCACTTTTTCCCAGCATCTTTCAAAGATGCACCAATATGATACGCAATCTTTTCGTCAAGAATGAGAAAACGATCATGAAATGCTTTTGTGTATTTCACATTCAGAGTGGGGTATTGAGCATTAAACTTATTCACATCTGCATCACTCAGTTTTGTTTTTTCGTGCGTGTAGATGATAATGGATACGTTATCATTTTTCTTGCAAAGTAGATTTAACGTGTCGACATCTACATATCCATCAATCAGAGTGATGCTTTTTTCTGCTTTTTGAATCAGGCTGATCAGTAATCCGAAAGCATCGTAAATTTGTCCCTCAAAAAATACTTTTTGAGTAGATTCTTCATGCTCAGATATATACTCAAAAATCTGTTCCAATTTTGCATCTGTTTGCTCCTGATACTGAAGCTGACGTAATTCTACAGCACTAATTCGTTCAAACATCACTGCGTTATTAGAAATAAAACGACGCATTTCTACAAAGGCCTTCATAATGTTGATGCTAACTCGAACAGCGACTTCACTTCGCAATACGGCAGATAGCATAGCTATTCCCTGTTCAGTAAAGACATACGGCAAATATCTTCTGCCGCCTTTTTTAACCGCCATTTCGTTTTCAATATTTGAGGTCGCAAATTGCGACCTCAAAGCGGTCAATTCTTCCTCCCTTAATTGAAAGCGAAATTCTTCAGGAAATCTGACAATATTTCTTTTAACAGCCTCATTTAATCGTTTTGTTTCAACCTGATACAGCATCGCCAAATCACTATCCAACATAACCTGCTGTCCTCGAACAACATAAATTAAGTTGTGTATGTCCGGCTGTATTGTTTCGGCAACAGCAACGTCATTTTCTTCTTTTGTAGCAACCTCATTTTTTTCTGCTGCCATTGAATTTCCTCCCCCATAATGTCATTTTGGTGTGATTTTCATAGTATAACACAATGCGCCAAAATACGACAGTATCTTTTGAACTTTTTGAGAAGAAATAGTAGTACAAAACGAGCCGTCAGAAGACGTCCATGTCATGCTGATCGGCCAACCTTACGTGCTTCCAACCGGAATACGAGTCATTCCCACTTTCTACATACATATCATTCACAAGCCCAATGGTCAACAAATCCAAATCCCTTATGCTGATCCCCAACTGCACACACCGCAAAAGAAAGAGCGGGGTTGTCATTTCCCGCTCACTTTTGCGAGGTTTTTTTTAGACTCTACATCGCTCTGAATATTCAAGCCCCACAGCTTGATAATCTCCGGCAGCACCTGGTAGATGGAGAATGTGTTGAACTCATCCAGCCATTCCTCCGGCGAGTCAGGAACCTTGTCCGGTTCCGCATGCTTTGCCATGATGTAGGCGATATTTTCGAACATCTCCAGAGAGAACAGGTCAAGATTTGACTGCCCTTCATCGGAGTTGCCCACAGCCTGCTCCAGATTGCGCAGGTCTTTATAGATGTCGCGCTGAAATTTTAAACGGTAAATACGGGGGATGGCCGCGCTCGCCTTGAACACGACATCCTTCCCGTCAATCTGTACTGTTTTCTTTAATCCCATGATGATTATCTCCCTTCATTCAGGTGAGCGGCACCTTAAGCAGTGCCGCTGTCGTCAGTCGTGGTGGACGGAATATAAACCGCGTCATACCAGGAATCATAAGCCGTGGTGTCCGTGGTATTGCCGGTCTTGGCCTTGACCATGCCATCGGAAAGCGGAGTTGCCTTGATGGACAGCGTTTCCGTCTGTACCTCCTTAGTGTCCTCGTTCGTCTGACCCTCAATCTTCGGACGGGAAGCGGAGCAGTTATACAGGACGTGCCTGATATGTTTCTGGTCGCCGTCGAACTCAAAGAGCAGGGCAAACGACTCCAGCTCCACCTCGG
>JAJPXX010000023.1 GCA_021205225.1 Lachnospiraceae bacterium | reverse complement strand
CTCCCCCGCATTTTTACTTCTCCCTGAGAAAGCTCCAGCCGCCCGATATGGAGATCCTTCCCTTTCACCGTAAGCATCCCCTGCCCGGTCTGAAGTACCACTGTATTCTCATCAAAAGAAAGGACATCCGTCACTCCCGTTACGCTGCCCTCTGCCCTGTCTCTCCACGAAATACTGTGTGGCGTTCCGCTTTTCTTTTCTTCCATCCCGCACTCCGGACACAATTGTCTTGCTTTTAATATATGAAAGCAGACACCAATACAGAACAGAATAAAAGCCATGCCTGGTCATACGCAAATTTTACACATTTCCTTTATCTATAGATTACCACGATATTTTCCGCAATTCAGCGGCAACTTTTGATTTATGACGGCGCAAAATCCAGGCAAAAAAGGAACGCACCAAAAAAGCGCAAACAGGCAGGAGACGAAAAATCATCTCCTGCCCGATCAGACATTCTTTATCCGGATAGCTGCTCCCGGCCGCTACAGATAACGGTACATCTCTGCAGCGCTCTCTTTTTTCACAGTCTCCTGTACGGATACCACTTCTACTTTTACGGTACGGCTGCCAAACCCGATCTCTATCACGTCTCCCGGCTTTACGGCCACGGATGCTTTCGCCGCTTTGCCGTTTACCAGGACGCGGCCGGCGTCGCACGCCTCATTCGCCACTGTCCTGCGTTTGATCAGCCTCGATACCTTCAGATATTTATCCAGGCGCATCGGATTACTCGTTTACGGAATCCTTCAGAGCTTTGCCGACTTTGAATTTCGGCATCTTAGAAGCCGCGATCTTCATCGTCTCGCCGGTCTGCGGGTTTCTTCCCTCTCTCTCCGGGCGAACCGCTACTTCAAATGTACCAAAGCCAACCAGCTGTACCTTCTCACCGCTCTTAAGCTGCTCTGTAACCACTTCGGTAAATGCTTTCAGAGCTTTCTCCGCATCCTTTCTTGATAACTCGGTCTTCTCCGCGATTGCTGCGACCAATTCTGTCTTATTCATTGTAACTCCTCCTGTGAATCATTCTGTATTTTGTTGTACCATGGGCCTTTTCATCATTACAAAATCAGACCAGGAAAGACGCTCTGTCCGCCATTGCGCCTGACGGCTGCGGCTTAAACCGCAGAATTCTGCATCCGCCTGTGTATATACGTAAGACCCTCGCCCATATTTATATAATGATCGACTTCTTTTGTCAAGGTTTTCCTTTTATATTTACCGCTCTTCCAAGCGCAACTGGCTCCATTCCGGCCTCGTCTCAGAGCATTTCGTTGATCATTGCGAGCACCTGTTCGCCAAGCGCCGCTGATTTCGCGTCCGCATCCTCCAGAGAGGTTCCCTTGATCCCATAGTAAAACTTCACCTTCGGCTCCGTACCGGACGGGCGAACACACAGCCAGGCATCATCGGTGAGGTCATAATACAGCACGTTCGAATTCGGAAGGCCGGTCGGCTTCACTTCTCCGGTCGCGATATCTTTGATCGTGTCTGCCTTGTAGTCACGCGCGGAAAGCACCTTGTAGCCGCCGATCTCTGTCGGCGGGTTTTTCCGCAGCGTATCCAGGATCTCCTGGATCTTCTGCAATCCCTCGATGCCCTTGAGCGTGATGGACTTAATGTCGTCCTTATAATAACCATAGCGCTCGTACATATCGATCATCGCATCCCAAAGCGTCTTGCCCTGCGTTTTATAAAACGCGGCTGCTTCCGCAAGCGCCATTACCGCCACGATCGCATCCTTGTCGCGCGCGTGTGTGCCAATCAGGCAGCCATAGCTCTCTTCAAAGCCAAACAAATATGTACCCTTGCCACTCTGCTCGAAGCCAAGGATCTGCTGTCCGATGTATTTAAATCCGGTCAGAACCTCGACGAGGCCTGTCCCGTAATACTTCGCGATTGCGTCCGCCATGTTCGTCGTCACAATCGTCTTAATCAGGACGCCGTCTTCCGGAAGTCCCTGCAGCGCTTTTTTCTGGCTGATCTCGTAATCCGCCAGCAGGCAGCCCGACATATTTCCGGTCAGGGTGTGATATTCGCCAGTCTTTGCGTCCTTCACGCGAACGCCGAGACGATCCGCGTCCGGGTCGGTCGCGAGCACCAGATCCGCGTCAATCTCCTTTGCCAGCTTCAGACCAAGCTCAAAGGCTTCGTCCGCCTCCGGATTCGGATAGCTGACGGTCGGGAAATCGCCGTCCGGCAGCTCTTGCTGCGGCACCACATAGACATTCTCAAAACCAAGCTCCTTCAGTACGCGGCGCGCCGGAATATTGCCCGTGCCGTGCAGCGGCGTATAGACGATCTTCAGATTCTTGCTTTCCTGCGCAATCGCCTCCGGATGAAGCACCAGCTTCTTCAGGCAGCCGATAAACGCATCGTCAACCTTCCCGCCGATCACCTCATAAAGCCCTGCCGCGACCGCCGCTTCTTTGTCCATCGTTTTCGCGGCCGTATAGTCCGTAATCGCCTTTACCTCCGCCATAATACCGGTATCGTGCGGCGGCGTAATCTGTGCGCCATCCTCCCAGTATACCTTGTAGCCGTTATATTCCGGCGGATTGTGGCTCGCCGTGATATTGATACCCGCTATGCATCCAAGCTCACGCACTGCAAAAGACAGCTCCGGGGTCGGACGCAGAGATTCAAATACATACGCCTTAATGCCATTCGCCGCCAGCGTCAGCGCCGCAAAGTCTGCAAACTCCGGAGACATATGTCTGGAGTCAAAAGCAATCGCCACACACTTCGGCTGCGCTCCGTCCTGCGGAGTACTTACCTTATTAATATAGTTTGCAAGTCCCTGCGTCGCTTTCTGTACGACGTACTGATTCATACGGTTCGTCCCCGCGCCAATCACTCCGCGCAGACCGGCCGTGCCAAACTCCAGCTCCGTATAAAACCGCTCCTTAATCTCATTGTCATCGTTTTCAATCGCCTTCAGCTCTGCTTTTGTCGCTTCATCAAAATACGGGGTTGAAAGCCATTCCTCATAGGCTTTTCTGTACGCTTCCATTAGATACCTCCTGTAATATATAGTTTTTTCGCTTTACTATCCAGTGCAGACAGCCTTAGCTGCCTTCCTGCACTTTTCTGTATTATACCAAGTTTTAACAGAAATGGGAACCTGTTTTCTGGCTTTTCTGCGGGTTCTTTTCCTGATTTTGCGAATTTTTCAGTCAGGGCAGACCCCCCTGCGCACATTCCGCGCAAGGCTGAAGTGAAAAAGTAAATTCCACTCCGAAAACCCCAAAAAATCGCATGGAA
>JAJPXX010000239.1 GCA_021205225.1 Lachnospiraceae bacterium | reverse complement strand
CTTATTCAGGCTCCTGACTTTGAACCCCTGACTTAGAACTTTCCTAAGCTATTTTCTCAATATCCTTTTGCCCCAGTAAAGAAATAAAAGCATCAGCAATCATATATTTTGCATTTCCTTTTTCTGCATCCTGCTTTTCCAACTGTGTTCCTCCAATCTTTCACGCGTTACTTATTCATATAAATCTCGATTCTGCCGCCAGTACACTCTCCGTATGAATATGTATTGCGCTGCTTACTACTGCGTACCGTAAAATGAAAAGACAACAGAAATCAACAAATGCAGAAAGATTATAACATAGTTTACGAAAAGCGGATACTCATAAAAATATTTTATTGGAATGCAAAAGTTTCCACAAATGTCAGAAACTCCGTCACGATTGGTGATGGATCTGGTCTTACAAAAAAACCATAAGGAAGGGTATAATCCCATTCACAGGGAATAGTGATCATCTCCGGATATATATCCTGCCAGCACAAGGGCGTCAGCAGGATATATTGATTAAGCACACATCCGGTATATACCGAATGCTCATATTGATTTACTTTGACTACCTGTATTCCCCGGCATACGACATCATCGCTAAGCCTGTTCAGAACATCTGATCGCTCCTGTTGGATAGTAACCAGTGTACCTGTCTGCAAGTCATCAAATGTAAGTATCTTTTTCCCGACCAGCGGATGACTTCTCGGCACTGCACACGCAAGCGGCATTTCACATATTTTAACAAAATAAAAGTCTTTCTGCCAGAGATCATCGTCTTTTACCCCTTCCAGGATATCCACCTGCTTATAATCCCTGTTAAACACACTGACATTTACTGTCTGCACCTTATAGCCCTTTCTCGTTCCACCAAATTGTTCCCATAAATCGTAAAAAAAACGGCATTTAAGCAAAAGTTCCGTACCGACACAAATCGTCTTTTGCGCCCCTTGATGCAACAAAGAAAGATTCTCGCGAATTTTTTTACTATACTGTATAAAAGCCGGAGCTTCCTGCAGCAAATATTTTCCTGCTTCAGTCAGAGTCAGGCCGTGCCTGGTTCGGTGAAAAAGTTCTACATTCAGCGAGGCTTCTAAATTATTAATCTGCTGTGTTACAGCACCGGACGTAATATATAGCTCTTTCGCCGCTTTTGAAAAATTTCCCTGTTCCGCGACTTTCAAAAATGTATCTAATTGTCTGTTGTACATTACACTATTTCATCCCTTCCTTTTTGGGTTCATAGGAAATCCTCGTAACCATAATAAAATATTTTCGTTTCCCTTGCAACGTTTTTTATGAAATAATTACCACAAAAATTACCCGTTGAAATTTTATGAAGGAGGATCAGGTATGAAAAGTAAAAATTTTTCTCGTCGTGATTTTCTAAAAGGCACCGCTGCCGGAGCGCTCGGGCTGGCGACCAGCGGACTTATAGGAGGCACTGTTTCTCTCGCAGAAGAAGAGACATCTTCCGCCAGTCTCTATACTCCTGGCACCTATAGTGCCACAGTAAAGGGATATTCCAGCTATGTCAAAGTGCAAATGACCTTTAGTGAAACTGCTATTACGGCTTGCACAATTGACGCGTCCGGTGAAACAGCAGGCATTGGTCAGGCAGCTGCAGAAGAAATGGCGTCCTTGATCGTGACAGAACAAACAGTTGACGTAGTAACTTCCGCTTCCGCCGCCATCACTGTTCCGGCTGTAAAAAAGGCTGTAAACAATTGTATCGCGCAGGCACAGGGAACCACTGTAACACTGGACGAGAGTGTGAGCGATGATTCAGATGACTGGCTGGGAGAAGCTCCTGAAATTGATGATTCCCAGATTGCTTCCACACAGGATACCGACCTGCTGATCATCGGCGCAGGTAATGGCGGTATGATGGCAGCAGCCACTGCTGCGGATGCCGCTATGGATTTCATCGTTTGCGAGCAGAACGAGGCCATCGGTGATACCCGTTATTGGGTTGGTGCTGTAGGTACCGCTGCGCAGGAAGAAGCCGGAATCACCATTCAGAAAAATCAGCTGCTCAATGAACTTGCGCGATATGCTTCTTATAAATGTGACACCGAGGTTCTCAAACTATGGATTGATTACAGTTCAGAGATGATCTCCTATCTGGAAAGCCTGGGGCTTACCACCAGCGTTCATACCGCGCCGGAGAGTCATGTAGGCGGCGAGAATATGGAATATTATGTACCTTCCGTCTGGCATACCATAAATGCACCGGAAGACAGTGAGTATAACAGTGATTATGGGTGTGTGCGCAACGCTTTCCTTGAGAATTACATTAATGAAAAAGGATATAAAATTCAGTATTCTATGGGTCTTGTAAAGCTTGTGCAGGATGATTCCGGGAAAGTAACTGGTGCTATCTTTTCTGACGCAAATGGCTCCTACATAAAAATAAATGCCAATAATGTTATACTGGCTACGGGCGGTTATCCCGGCAATCCAAAAATGATAAATGCTTTGGCTCCAATTGTCAATGAATGTGTTACTGCAAACTGCTATTTTGGACCAGACAATGGAATGGGAATCCGTGCCGGATTATGGGCAGGCGCAAAAATGGATTCCACCTGTGCACCAATGATTTTTGACCGTGGTCTCGTTGCCCCTGGCGTAAAGGCTGGTTATGCAGAAGATGAAAACGGCAATCTTGCATTTCCAGGTACTGTTGCTCAGATTCCTCCAGGATCTCAGCCATATCTGAAAGTAAACAAAGAAGGGCTTCGTTTCGCTAATGAATCCTGTCCATATGACTTCATGAGTTATGCGGCCTCTATGCAGACAGATGGCGTTTATGCCTGCATTACGGATTCCGATATCAGTGAAGATATTATAGCATACGATCAATACGGATGTGCTCAGCTGGCTGTAGATATGGCAAAGGCAGGTATTCTAATGGACTATATCGAGGCGTATGTAGAAGAAGGCCTGGTATGCAAGGCCGATACGCTCGAAGAACTGGCAGAACAGCTCGGACTGCCCACAGAAACGTTTCTTTCTACTGTAGATCGTTACAATGCACTCTGCGAAGCTGGTGTAGATGAGGATTTTGGTAAGGAAGCCTACCGCATGCGAGCAATCGACAATGCCCCGTATTACGGCTTCTTCTTGGGCGGCAGTTTGCTGACCACTTGTGATGGACTGCGTATAAACCACAAATGTCAGGTTTATAACTCCGATCATCAGATCATTGACGGTCTGTACTGTGTCGGTGACTGTTCCGGCAGCTTTTTCTCCGGAAACTATCCGGAATACTGTGTTGGTGTAGCAGT
>JAJPXX010000126.1 GCA_021205225.1 Lachnospiraceae bacterium | reverse complement strand
AAGATCCGGATAAAAAAATCCTTCGTATAAAATTTTTTATCCGAATATTCAGATAAAAAATTGAAAAATATCATCAGATCGTAGACGGATTTACCGCGGAAGCAA
Organism: Lachnospiraceae bacterium; assembly: GCA_021205225.1. GTDB lineage: Bacteria > Bacillota > Clostridia > Lachnospirales > Lachnospiraceae > Choladousia. The sequence continues at coordinate 18,215 of JAJPXX010000126.1, read as the reverse complement.
AGGTACACAAAATCCGGACGCTGGAGGAACTGAACCGGTACTGGGAAATCTATCTGGAGGAATACTACCATAACAAGCCCCATGACGGCATCCGTGAGTATTATGAAAGCACCGGGAACCCGGTGCCTGAAAAAGGGATTTCACCGCAGCAGGAATGGAACCGGGATACGGGGCCGCTGACATTTCTTGATGCGTCTGTGGTTGCGGAGGCATTCCTGCACCATGAAGAGCGCCTTGTAGATAAGGGGGCATGCATCAGTTTTAAAGGCAAAAAATACGAAACAAAGCCGTCGCTGATTGGATGTAAAGTAGAAATTTCTTATGACCCGGCATCACCGGAAACCATCACGGTCAGTTACGTTGGAATGAAGCCGTTTACGGCAGAACCCGTAAAGATTGGGGCTTGCTGTTCTAAGAAACCGGCTATTCCTGCTTCAATGCAGGAAGCAGAAGTAGAGTCCTCCCGGTTCCTTGCAGCACTCGAGAAAAAGCATGAGCAGAGCCGGGAGCATTACGCGAATGCGATCTCTTTTGGAGCATATAGGAAGGACGGTGGCGGCCATGTATGAAGCTTTTTATGAAATGGAGCGCCTCCCGTTTGTCAGGGATGTTCCGATAAACGAACTTTATGAATCACCTGCTATGGCGGACGCGTTGGGGCGCCTTACCTACGGGGCGGACCGCCAGCTGTTCATTGTTGTCACAGCTGATTCGGGATGTGGGAAATCTACGCTTATGCGTCGCTTTTCCGAGTCACTCCCGAAAGATGATTACATAGTCCTTTACGTATCAGATTCAAAGCTGACGCCAGGGGGGCTTTACAAAGGGATGCTCGAACAGCTCGGGCTGGAGGCGAAATATTATCGCGGGGAAGCGAAACGGCAGCTGCAGAAAGAAGTTGAAGTGCTCCGCGGAGTCCAGAAGAAAAAGGTTGTGTGCATCCTGGACGAAGCCCATCTGCTTGAGAAAGAAACAATAGAGGAATTCAGGTTCCTCCTGAATTTTAAATTTGATTCCGTAAGCCCCTTGTCGCTTGTCCTTGCCGGGCAGTCAGAATTGTGGGATAAGCTCCGGCTGAAGCGCTATGCGGCAGTCCGGCAGAGGATTGACCTGAACTGCATCCTCCCCCATCTGGACAGGTCAGAAACAGAGCGTCATGTAATGGCCCATCTGAAGTATGCTGGTGGAAAGCAGGAAATATTCACAGACAAAGCCTATGATGCGATCTATAAGGAATCCACAGGCATCGAACGACGGATCAACCGTATCTGTGAAAAATGCCTGATGTATGGGTGTCAGCAGGGGAAGCGCCTGATTGATGAGCACGCCGTACAGTACGTCATTGACCATGAGATGCTGGGAGGTGATGTCTGATGCTGAACAAGGATTCAAAAAAAGCGACCGAGATAATGGCAAAGATGATCGAAGAATACGCAGAAGGCATTGATGAGCTTGAAGATGCGCTGCAGGAACTGGATATTTTACACACCGAGATCGCAGACGCAATGGATACGGTTCAGGAAAGCCTGGAACGGGCAAGGGTAAACTTATCCCGCTGCTACCTGAATGCCAGAAAATATCTGCCTTCTTCAATAGAAACCGCTGAGTATGCTTTGCCAACTGTCAGAATGGAGGCGATGTTTGATGCAGACTGAAAAAGAGTGTCGGAAAGCCCTGCATGATTCAGTCTGGGGGTTGCTGTTTAAATATGCAGACCTGCGTGACGAACTGTCCGGAGTACTGCTTTCATTCCAACTGATGTACGAAGAAATCCAGAATTCTATGGAAGAGATACAAGCTGAAATGGAAGACCTGGAAGAGCATCTCGAGGCATGCAGTCAGCAGTTACAGGGGTTTCATGTGCGAAGCGGTTCCTGGGATCCTTTCGACGCGATCAGGCAGAACAAACAGATTGAAAATGCAGAAGCTAAAAACTGGGATGGTTCAGAAAGCATGGAAATGTTCGATGAATTTGATGATGAACTTCCATTCGACTGAAAAGTTGTTTTGTACATATTTAAACAGTAGCAAGGAGGAAACGACAGAGATGAGATTTATTTGCAAAAATGCGGATGCGGAACTGCCTGAAGGACGCTTCTGGGAGGGCAGAACCGAAAGCATAAAGAGAAACGTCGACGGATTTGAAGCGGATGTTTTTGGAAGAGGCAGCCATATGCACATCATTGTCGGGAAGTACGTGAATGGTAATTATGTGTGCATCCCGGGATGGGGAGTTGGAAGCCCGTTGGCAGCGCTGGATGACAGATTTTGGAACAGAGAACAGTTATCAAGACATCTCGGTATGGTAGATGCAATAACCTTATCAGAAGCATTATGTGCAATAAAGAAAGCGGAGCTCGCTTAAAACAGTGTGTTTGGTTTTTGCGCAAAATCAATAAACAAACACGGGGTGGATTTTTTCCACCCCAAACGCATAGGAACAAGTGACAGCTTTCTTGGCAAATGAGGGTCAAAATAACAAATCTATAGACGGTCAAGAGAGCAGAGCATTAACAATTAAGAATGGATACAGAATTGGAAAGCAAAAATAGTTTTTGTGGAAGAACCTACTTAAATGTTTCCTGCTGACCCGAACGTACCGGAAGCTGTCGATACGCTTAATGATATAGACGAGTACGAGAAGGTAATACACATCTGTGCATGTATGGACAATGGAGCATTTGCAGATTTCTTGGGAAGACTATATGATATGTTTTGTAAGTAATGGTGTTATTCTGTGAATAGATAAGTACAGTTCTTTATATCAGTCATCTTTGGTTCCTCGGAAAATCCTACAGAAGAGGTTGACACAGCCAGACAGGAGGCATAACATGGCATGTAAATATCGAACATTAAAATCTGATCCCATAGTCGAAAATGCAGAAAACTATGATATATCGGTGATAGTTGCAGATGAAGATTCTGTCTGTATGAATAAAGCCGAATTTACTGCAGACCTGGAAAAGAAACGCGCGGAAGACATGCAGATTAATTATAAAATCAAACCGTATGCAGTTCGCACCGGAAAGAATGTCATTCATAAATCCTATTATAGCAGCTGTAACTCTGCACTATGCTTAACCAGCTATATGGATTTTGATACAGTTGAGGATGCGCTTGCATATGGTGCAGAGCACTCCCCAGAGACGGGCGGCTTTCGGAAGTGTAAACTCTGCTTCGGAGGCGACAGTTTTTTTAGGAGCGAGTTTGAAAAGTCAGGTGGTAAGACCGATGCTGAATTCCGCGATGAATTATGGGAGGAAGAGCGGAAAGAAAGAATCAATAATTCTCACTGACACGGAAAACAAGGGATGCAACGTTCTTAATCAGGGTGCAATATGTTGTGAACTTGTGGTGATGGCATACGAGACCAAATTGCCGGAATTGTTTTGGGTAGTTTGGCTTTGTATACGGAATTTTATGATGCTGAGATAAAAATGGGAGAAAAAAATACGAAGAAACCACTCTGAATGTTCTCGATTTTGTACATTACTCCTCTTGCAATCTGAAATATCAGGGCGTATAATCATGTTCTAACAAGGAAGCACCTGCTGGTGTCTGGCTGGCAGGTGTTTTAAAAACCATGGGACACGCAAAAAAATGCGTGTGAACCCGGAAAGGAAGTGGATTGTGGGCATTGACAGAATGGAAGACTCTGATGTACTTTGTATGCACACGCAGACCAGGTACCAGGAGCCGATGGATTTTATCCCAAAGGAGCTTTTGCATACGGCAAAAGAGACTAAAGCTGGTTTGAGCCAGGGGTGTTTTGATGGTAATAGCGGTAAAAGGTGGTCAGCCGGCGCCTGCAGCCGCGGATATTACCAGGCTCCCATCCCATGGAGGTAAGGACTGGCAGGCCTTTGGGGAGAGGTTTGCCGGCCGGGAAAGAAGGGGTAAATGGGATGATGTTAAAATCAATGACAGGGAAGCCGGCACAGATTGCTTTCCTGGTCAGAAGGGCGATAGGGGACAGCCAGATTAAAGAGTTTTCCGCAAAATCAGGTGTCAGCATCAGCTACCTGAGCCAGCTGATCAACCGGAGGACCACTACGATTCCGACAGCTAAAATGCTGCTCCGGATCAGCAGAAGTTCTGAAGGACGGGTATCTTCTGAAGAATTGCTACAGGCTGCCGGGTATATGCCGACAGAAGATGAGGCACAGGAGAGTACGGAACCCGTTTTGCAGATGGCAGACAGGAATGCCAGGAGCAGGAAGGAAAAAGCGATGGCGCTTTCCATTGCAGTTTTGGCAATGGGGAAAGCCGGTATTTCGTATGAGATTCCGGAAGATCTATTCAGTGGGGATTATATTTGCATCCGGTGCGAAAAGGGTGGGCAGGAATTTCAGCTGAAAGCCGCTTCGTTTTTTTCAGGCTTATCCGATACGGAGGATACAGGCAGTGGAAGGGAAAGACATTTTATAACGGTTGGGCCTTTAAAAGAACCAGAAAATACAGTGTATTATGTATTTGTGGATGATGAAAAGCTGTATCACGAACTTATCGTCGAAACGCCGAAAATATTATTTACCGACGTTGCAGTCGCCTTGTGTGACCCTGTTTCTCTTGTAATCCACAGGGAACAGCATATATCAGAACATAGATCAGGATTTTCCCTCTTGCCGGAGGAATAAAGAGGAAGATACTGGGAATTGTTCCAGACACACAGACGTTCGAATATAGAGGCAAAAAACTTGGAGGTAAAAGGTATGTTCGAAAGATTTATGGTCGTCGAAGAGAAGACATACCAGCGTGACGAATTATTTGCAATGTATGATGAACTGATGGAAACATTTGGAGCTACCGAAGAAGGCAGGGCATTGATCAGGAATGAAGACATTTTCCTGGAAGCCTGCCGCCTGCGGGAAAGCGGGGTTTCCCGGATTGGATGTGATGCTGCCTGTGTCGGCAGCGGACCATTTGTAGATGGGATTGCGACTCTGCAAATGAATGAAGATGGTACGTATCGGATGGATTATCTGCTGCAGCTGCCGGAAGCAGAGATGGTGAGACTTCTGGTGGAAAATGAACAGAGAATCCAGAAAGGGGTGATGTTCTCCCTGGTGAACAGGTGGCTGATGATGGAAGCGTCGCTTAAAACGAACATGAGGAAAATTGAGAGGCTGGAGGAATCGAACGGTATACTTTCCGAAGCCATCCAGCTCCTGAGCAGGAGAAACACGTAAGGAAAGAAGGGATTTCGCAGAGACAACAACGGATAAAAACAGAACCGCTGTAACGCGAGGATTTCCATTGACACTGTCGGCTATAAAATAGAAGGAAAAGGGGGAACCTGGGCCTCCTGCGATGAACTGCTAGTGGAAGGCAGAAGATTCTACCTGATGCAGAGTGAGCGATATGGAAGTTCTGCGGAGGGTGTGCTTCTGGCAGAAGACGGGACGGTTGTGGTTGACGGCTGCAGGGACTTTGATGAAAAGACAACCGAACAGGTACGGAACTTCTTGCATCCGCCGCCGGAGAGAAAAGAAATTGACGCAGAAACTGAAAAAATATCAGTAAAAACATTAGAGGACGGAAGCAGTCTGGCTCCTGTCGAAAATTCAGGGGAAAACCCAAACGAGAAAACAGCAGAAGAGCAGGAAATGGATGAGATAGAGAGGTGGATCAACAGCCTGCCTGAGCCGAGGACGATTGGCGGGCGTGTTTCCGTATTAGACAGGCTGCATATCATTCAGGCCAGGCGGGCAATCAGGGAAGGGAAAAAGCCGCCGCGCATAGGAGCTGAACAGAAAGGAAAGCGTAAGAAATAATAGGAACGGGAGACAACCGGACAGTGAAAAACTGGTCAGTTGTCCCCCGTTTTTTGTTGCCAGACAGTGTTGATTTACCTGTAAATTTATGTATAATGGTCGTAGGGGAGAGACAAAGCGAAGCAGCCTGCTTCGGAATGGATCAGTTTATAAAGGGGAGTTTATGCGGGACAGCGAATTGGTTGAAAAAGTCCAGTCGTCTATCAACAGCCAGTGCTATACACGGGGGTATGTAGCGCCAGTGGAAGTTTTGATGGATGTTGGGGGCTTAGATAAAAGAAAATATGAGGATTGGAGAACCGGAAAGATTCCGTATCTGGAATCTGCCTGCACGTGTAACCTCCGGAAGCTTTCACTGATTATGAAGCAGATCCGGAAGTCTGCACAGGAATCAGGATATCATCCATCCTACTGTTTTTACGGCAGATGGGGCATGAAGAAGAAAAAAGACCGCAGCAGGAGAAACGTGCAGCCACTACGGTTCAGCAAGAGCGGCAATCCGAAAATCGAGAGAGCATATGCCACCCACTATGTGGATGGGAAAAGGATTACGGAACTGAAAGTGGAGGCTGAGCAGAAAAAAGCTGCGCTGATGATGGAACAGGATACAGCTGTTGATGCAAATTCAGGTGAATATGAGTTAGATGCAGGGAAGGAGCGTGTAGATCATGGCTGATAATGGTATGAAAAAGAAGCTTCCGATTGGGATTGACGATTTTTGCAAGATCCGGACAGAAGGATTTTATTATGTAGATAAAACGGCAATGATTCGAGATTTACTGAATGCATGGGGGGAAGTGAATCTTTTTACGCGCCCACGGCGCTTCGGAAAATCCCTGAATATGAGTATGCTGAAAACATTCCTGGAAATTGGGTGCGATAAGTCATTATTTGAGGGGCTTGAAATTTCCAAAGAGACACAGCTCTGTGAAAAATACATGGGACAGTTTCCTGTGATTTCTATTAGCTTAAAGACCGTTCATGGAAGCGATTACGAATTTGCAAAAAATGAACTCTGTACCGTTATTGCAAATGAAGCGTTAAGATTTCGTTTCCTTCTTGAAAGTGATAAACTATATGAGGAAGATAAAAGCCTATACCGTCAGCTTATTCATGTTGATAAGTCTTTAAAAAGCACATTTGCTATGTCTGATGCTACAATCACCAGCAGTTTGAATACACTATCTCGACTTCTGGAAAAATACTACGGACGTAAAGTGATTATCCTGATTGATGAGTACGATGTGCCCCTGGCAAAAGCAAATGAGCATAAATATTATGATAAAATGATTGTCCTGATCCGGAATATGCTGGATGCTGCGTTAAAGTCAAACCAGAGCCTGTATTTTGCGGTTATGACAGGCTGCCTGAGAGTTTCGAAGGAAAGTATTTTTACTGGTTTGAATAATCCGAAGATGTATTCCCTTCTGGATGCAGAATGTGATGAATACTTTGGATTTACCGATGATGAAGTTCGCCTAATGTTGGATTATTATGAGCTCTCCAGGTATTATGATATCACGAAAGAATGGTATGATGGGTACAGAATTGCTAATGATTATGTTTATAATCCCTGGGATGTCATCAACTGGTGTAGCCAACTCATTACCAACCCGGATAAAAAACCGAAGAGTTATTGGAAAAATTCGAGCGGCAATGAGGAAGTGAAAAAGTTCATCCGGCGGATGGGCAATGGCGTGACAAAAGCGCAGATTGAGCGCCTTGTTTCAGGAGAAACCGTCCAGAAAACAATAGAGGAACAACTGACCTATAATACCATGTATGACAACGTTGAAAATATGTGGAGCCTGCTGTTTACAACCGGTTACCTGACGCCGAGCGAGATGCCGGATGGCAATCTGGTTCGCCTGAAAATCCCGAATAACGAAGTTCGCGATATTTTTAGCGATTTCATTTTGGAATTGTTTGAGGAGAAAGTTGCAGAAGATGGTGCTCTGGTGACAGAGTTCTGCAACGCGCTGAAAAGTGGTGACACTGCAGATGTCGAGCGTGTGTTTACGAAAGGGATGGGAAAGACCATCAGCATCCGCGATACAGCAGTAAGAAAAGAGTTTAAGGAAAACTTTTATCACGGCCTTATTCTTGGAATCACGCTTTTTAAGAGCGACTGGGGGATAACATCAAACCGGGAATCCGGCGATGGATACTACGATATCCAGATTGAAATTGAAGAGGAAGGGATCGGCATTGTCATCGAAGTGAAATATGCAGAAGGCGGTGATCTTGATTCGGCATGTAAGGACGCCCTGGATCAGATTAATAAGAATAATTATACCGTTGAGCTAAAGGAGGATGATATGAATAAAATCCTCAAATATGGTATTGCCTGCTTTAAGAAGAAATGCAAGGTTGTGTGTGAAATAGAAAATGTACTTTAGATGCAAGCGACCGAAAGCTAGGGAGAAAACAGCAGAAGAGCAGGAAATGGATGAGATAGAGAGACGGATCAACAGTCTGCCTGAAAAGATTTGAGGTGAGATAATGAAAGCGATTAAAAATGGCGCATACTCTGCGGAAGAACAGTCTTTTGCGGACAGTGTGTCGGGATATTTTCTCGCGGGATGTTTTTCTTTCAAAATGGAAAGAAGAGGCGGCTGCAGGTGCTGCAAAGCTGGCGATGACGGTTTTAGAGGAACAGTGATTTTAGAAAAATCCAATCAGATACGGGACTTGTAAGCTCCGACTGGTTGGATTTTTTATTATGAAAGACTCTGTGATTGTTTCTGCTCCGGATCAAGCGTCCGTCCCTGACCAAGTATGGAATCGACGTTTGAGCATACGGTGCGGAAGTCTTTCTTGCTGTCCTTATAATATTCATAGGTTTCCTGCTGCGCCTTCTTCAGCTTCAGTATTTTTTCTTTCCGTTCTGCACTTTTTTTCAAATCAAAAACAGACCCGAAACGATAAAAATGACGGAAAAACCATATTGAATCAGTCAAAAAGATGTGAAACTGACGATGCATTTTTTGAAGCACCTTCTTTGCTTTGTGGTTTAATACCAGAGGGCAAAATGTGGTAGAGTATTGCCATCAGAGGAAAGGGAAAAATAAACCCGGTAACGGAAGCCGGGAAAGGCGGAAAGGATGGATGTCCGCAACATACGAACAGGGAAAGGAGGACTTGCCTTTGAACAATCTTTACGGACGGGAAAGCAGACAGGCCAAATGGAACAGGAAGGCCAGAGAGAAGGAAGCGGATTCTCGCTCTTACCACAGTCTGTTTTACCATCGGTTCTTTGAAAATTATACGGAATACTGTACGACCAATGAGAAGGGGAAGCGGAAGATTATCCGTAAATATACCGGTCCGGTTTATATTCAGGAGATTTCGAAAGCGATGAGGACGATCATGAAGCTGTTTTTCCTGTTTGCATTTGTCCTCATGGTATGGCTGGTTTATCGCACTGGCGTGATGGAAGCGCAGGAGGCGGCGGCTACCGCCTGGTATCTGGCGGTTGCGGAGCTGCTGACTATTTTATCTCTGACTTATATGGGCTACACGCTGCTGACCGGATATCTGTTTGCGCCGCAGCGCATGACGACTGGCGACTATAAGAGTTCCTCGAAGGCGCTGATCCGGGCGGCAGAGGCAGCGGCGGCCTGCTTTGGAGCGGATGCGGTATTGACAGCGCTTGGCGGTTTTTTAGCTCAGGGACAGATTTTAAGGAGCGATTTGATCCATATGGCGTATTTCCTGACCGGAGCAGTTCTTTCCTTATTAATATTCCAGATGGAACGCAGCATTCCGTACCGGGTGGAAGAGGCGGCGGAACGGCCGTCTGACGATGGGGGTACGGAAATTCTGTATCGATGAGATCGGAAGATCTTTGGTAACGGTTCAGAAATCTGACCGGCCTTGCCGGTTTGTATTTAAAAATTCATTTTAAACAAGGAGGAAAATAGAAATGATGAAGGAAATCAGCAGAAGAGACTTTTTGAAGGGTTCCGCGGCGGGAATGGTTGCAGTCGCACTTTCAGGAATTACCGGTTTTGAAGCGTCGGCAGCGAGCGGCGTAATCCTGGACAACGGCCGTTATGAGAAGCTGGTAGTGGCGATCTCTGAGGACCCGCAGGATCTGGAAGGCGACGATGTGAACGTAGGTTCCCGCTACTATTGGATCTACGGCGTATATGAGAGCCTGTTTGATTTCGCAGATGACAACAGCGGCGAGCTGCTTCCGTGCCTGGCTTCCGGTTATGAGGAAGTGGACGATGGCGCAACCTGGCTTGTTACGCTGAACAGCGATATCTATGACTGGGACGGCAACAACATTACCTCCAGCGATGTAAAATATTGCTTCGAGTGGATTATTAACAATGGTCAGGCCATTCGCTTTGATTATTTTGATTCGATTGAAGTTATCGATGATTACACCTTCTATATGCACTGGACAGAGACTCCGCCTGCAATTTCAGAAGTAGAGTTCCCGCTTGTGCGTACATTGATTTTCTCGGAGAAGGCTTATGAGGATCACAATGGCATGACGACCGACCCGTGCGGCACTGGCTGCTATAAGGTGACAGAGTTTACTGCGGGTTCTAAGGTCGTGATGGAAGCAAATGACGAATATTGGGGACTGAATCATGAGGAGCTTTCCGGCCGTCACACCGCGACGGTACAGACCTATGAGCTGGACGTTGTGTCTGAGGCTTCTACCGCAGTGATTGGTCTGGAGACCGGCACGCTGGATGTCTGCAGCTATGTTCCGCTTTCCATGCTGGAAGAGTTCCAGACCGGAGCACAGTCCGCAAATTATAAGGTAGAGATCATCACACAGGGCGATTTCTGGTATTTCGCTCCGAACGCGCAGACAGTAAACGAGGATCTGCGCCGCGCAATGTTCTATGCGCTGGATAATACCACGATCTGCACCGCAATGGGCGGCTCTTACACAGCAGCTACGACAATTGGTACCGAGGCATTTACGGATTATGATGAGAGCCTGGAGCTGACAGATACCTTTGTCACAGAGTATGACCTGGATAAGGCAAAAGAGTATGTGGAAGCTTCCGGATACGCGGGAGAAACCCTGACCCTGATTTGTGTGAACAATGAGGCGGCTGTCGCGGCGGCAACCATGATGCAGCTTCTGCTGGCACAGGCTGGTATCAATATTGAGATTAATTCTGTTACCAACGATACCTATAACACCATCACCAGCCCGCAGTATTCCGATCAGTGGGATATCATGATCAATACGCTCGGCGGCTCTAACATGGTCGGCAGCTGGCATCTGATGATGGACAATGAGGTAAACAGCGGACTGACCTTCTCCCTGATTGAGGATGAGACGCTTCAGGAGCTGTACGAGACAGCAACCGCGGATGCGACGCATGATGCAGAGCATATGAGAGCGGTTCTGGATTATGTGGTAGAGCATGCGTACTTCTACCCGGTAGCAAAGATCAGTTCCGGTCTTGTCTACACGAAGGATATCTCTGAAATGTTCTATCGTGAGGGATATTATACTCCGGGTGCAGCGAGCTTTTCCGTAGAGTAATAAAAATATCTGATATGTGGAGGCCCGCAGGCCGGAATTTCCCTGATTCACCGGCGCCGATAAGGGCAAAGGGACTCCAGACATATCAGAATACAGACAATGCTGCCTGTCACTGACTCGAAATACAGGGAATATGCGGCAGGCACAATTGCATAGGAGGATTTTCATGATTAAATATGTCATCAAACGAATTTTAAGTATGATCGTGATTCTCTGGTGCGCGGGGCTGGTTATCTTTACAATCACTTATCTGGTTCCGGGAGACCCGGCGAGCCTTCTTCTGGGAAAAGAGGCTTCCGCGGAAACGATCGCACAGAAGCGGATCGTGATGGGATTAGATAAATCCTATCTGCAGCAGCTTGGCACCTATATGTTTAACACCTTCCTGAGACTGGACTTTGGCACTTCCTGGGTATTTTCCAGTCCGGTGATAGACGAGCTTCTCGTTCGTCTTCCGCGTACATTGATTGTCGGTCTGAGCGCGATGGTACTCAATGTTGTGATCGGCACGCTGCTTGGTATCTTTGCCGGCACACACGAGGGGAAGTGGCAGGATTCCGCAGTTATGATCATCGCAATGGTGTTCATTTCGGCGCCTGATTTCTTTGTCGCGATCCTGCTGATTCTTTTGTTTTCTCTGAAACTGCGGCTGGTGCCCGCATACGGAATCGATAGCTGGACGTGTTACATACTTCCGATTATTTCCAGCTCCCTGGGCGGTATCGCGATCAACGCCAGACAGGCGCGCAGCAGTATGCTGGAAGTGATTCGCGCGGACTTCGTGACGACAGCCCGCTCGAAAGGACAAAAAGAAGGAGTCATTGTCAGAAAGCATATGCTTCCGAACACCATGATGCCGATTATCACTGGCGTGGGCGGCGGTCTGGCGACCGTAATCGCTGGCTCGCCGGTTATTGAATCCGTATTCTCCATTCCCGGTATCGGCGCTTATCTGCTTTCCGGCGTAAATCAGCACGATTATCCGGTGGTACGGGCCTGTGTAATTTTCTTTGCGCTGTTTGCGTCGATCGCTATCCTGCTCATGGATCTGTGCTACGCATTCCTTGACCCGCGGATTAAGGCACAGTACAGCAAAGGAAAGAAGGTGGGATAAATGGCAAAAGAGAAGAAAAGCTACAGGACGAATCCGTTTGCGGATTTTATGAGACGAATGACAAAAAGCTTCAGCGCGAAGCTGGGTGTGATCCTGTTTGTCGTGATCGTGCTGATTTGTCTGGTCGGACCATTTTTCTCCCCATATGGAGTGAATGATGTCGACCTGCTGAATATGTATGCAGGACCATCGGCCAATCACATTCTGGGCTGTGATGCATTGGGACGTGATATGTTCACCCGACTGATGTATGGCGGACGCTATTCTCTGGCGCTTGGTATTGCCGCATCTGTGTTCGGCGCGTTTGTCGGCGTGGTGATCGGTTCTATCGGCGGTTACTTTGGCGGAATAACGGAGACCCTGATCATGCGGCTGATGGATGTCTGGTCAGCACTTCCGGGAACTCTTCTGTGTATCCTGATTTCCAGTGCCATGGGAAATGGCTTTTTCCCGACTGTGATCGCTCTGACGGTGGGCGGCGTTCCGGGTACGGTGCGAATGATCCGCGGTCAGATTCTGACGGAACGTTCCAAAGAATATATAGAGGCGGCGCAGTCCATCAACTGCAGCAGTCTGGTGATTATGTTCAAACACCTGCTGCCGAATGTGATCCAGCCAATCATCGTGACCACCACAATGGGCATTGGCTCGACTATGATTATGGCAGCTTCCCTTTCTTACATTGGTCTGGGTATTCAGCCGCCAAGTCCGGAGTGGGGCGCGATGCTTTCGGACGGCCGTTCTTACATCCGTACAAACCCGCATCTTTTGCTGGTTCCGGGTATCGCGATTGCTCTGACTGTGTTTGCGATTAACCTGATGGGCGACGGTATTCGTGACGCGTTGGATCCGAAGCTGAGAGACTGATAGAAGGAGGATTGGAAAAATGGCTGAAAATAAAGAATTTCTTTCTGTCAAAGATCTGGAAGTGATCTATACACAGGCGCGCAAAACGGTGCATGCGGTCAATGGCGTGAGCCTTAGCGTGCCGAAAGGAAAAACACTTGGCCTGGTCGGTGAGACGGGCGCCGGGAAAACCACCATTGCGAAAGCAATCCTGGGTATTCTGCCGGATCCGCCTGCAAAGGTTCTGGGCGGACAGATTTTACTTGAAGGCGAAGACCTGCTGAAAAAGACAGAGGATGAGATGCTGGATGTGCGCGGCGGTAAGATCGCGATGATTTTCCAGGATCCGATGACGGCGCTGAATCCGCTGATGACGGTCGGCGACCAGATTCTGGAGGTACTGCTTTTACACAACAGCTTTGACAATGCCACCGGAATGAAAAGGGCCGGTGAGATGCTGGAAACCGTAGGCATTCCGGCGGAGCGCTATGGAGAGTATCCGCATCAGTTCTCCGGCGGGATGAAGCAGCGCGTGGTCATCGCGATGGCGCTGGCCTGCAACCCGCAGCTTCTGCTGGCGGATGAGCCGACGACCGCTCTGGATGTGACGATTCAGGCGCAGGTACTGGATCTGATCAACGAATTGAAAGTGAAATTTGAAACTTCCATGATCCTGATCACACACGATCTGGGCGTAATTGCGCAGACCTGCGACACCGTGGCAGTGATTTACGCGGGAAAAATCGTAGAGAGCGGCAGCAAGGAGGATCTGTTTGATCATCCGACTCATCCGTATACGAACGGACTGTTTGCTTCTCTGCCGAGTATGACGGATGATAATGAGAAGCTGAAACCGATCGCGGGAATGCCGCCTGATCCGACGAATCTGCCAAAGGGCTGCGCGTTCTCACCGAGATGTCCGTATGCGACGGACGCGTGCAGATCCGGAGAAATCCCCATGCGGGAGGTGGCGCCTGGCCATTTCTGCGCGTGCGTAAGGAAGGGAGGAGAAGCAGATGGCTGAAGAGTTAATTCGTGTGGAGCATCTGAAAAAATATTTTAAGGTTCCGGCCGGAACCAATCATGCGGTGGATGATGTCAGCTTTACCATCCAGAAGGGCGAGACGCTTGGCGTGGTAGGAGAGTCCGGCTGCGGAAAAAGTACGCTCGGCCGTACCCTGATCCACCTGCTTGAGTCTACCGAGGGAAAGATTTATCTGAACGGACAGGATATCACAGATGTGAAAGGACATGATCTGAAAAAGGTTCGTGAGAAGATGCAGATCGTTTTCCAGGATCCGTATTCGAGCCTGAATCCTCGTCTGCGCATTGAAAATACGGTCATTGAGCCGCTGAAAATGTCCGGGCGCTTCCACTCCAAAAAGGAACTGAAGGAGGAAGCTAACCGTCTGATGGAGCTGGTCGGTATCGACGAACGTCTGCGGGAAGCTTATCCGCATGAGCTCGACGGCGGCCGCCGTCAGAGAGTCTGCATCGCCCGTGCACTGGCGCTGCAGCCGGAATTTATTGTCTGCGACGAGCCGGTATCCGCACTGGACGTGTCGATTCAGGCGGCGGTGCTGAATCTGCTCCAGGAGCTGCAGGAGCAGCTGGGTATGGCGTATATGTTTGTCACCCATGATCTTTCAGTTGTCCGGCACATTTCCGATAATATTTGTGTGATGTACCTCGGACAGCTGGTAGAGAAGAGCCCGACAAAGGAGCTTTTCCACAATACCCTGCATCCGTACACGAAGGCATTGCTTTCCGCGATTCCTTCCACGGATATCCATAAGCCCATGCAGCGTATCCAGCTCAAGGGCGAAATTACCAGCCCGATCAACCCGAAGCCGGGCTGCCGCTTCGCCTCCAGATGCCCTTACGCGACAGAGGCCTGCCAGCAGCCGCAGAAGCTGGTAGAGGTTGAGAAAGACCACTTCGTATCCTGCTGCCGCATCAAGGAGATCGGATAAGAGCGCAGGCATAGACTGTAATTTGAAACCATCAGGAGCGTGATAGGATGTTCACTGGAAAACAAAAGAATATAAACATAATCCTTGTTTTTCTGATTCTCGCGGGCGCGACGGTATATTATTTCTTTTACTCTCAGCCGTCCGCATCCATTCAATTTTTCGTTGAGGAAGGAGCAGTTTGCTTTTCCGGGCAAAACGATACCTCGGATGTATTTTACTTCTCGGAAATTGTGTCGATTGAACTGGAAGAAGAGCCGGATTATGGTTCTGCAGTGGACGGCGGCGTTGTAAATAAGAAAAACAGGTACGGTATCTGGGAGAGCGAATCCCTTGGAACCTATCATGCTTATCTCACAACGAAAATCACCTCTTGTATCGTGATTTCGGATGCCGAAAAAACGGCTGTGTTTAATATAGATAATGCGGAAACCACGCAATCTCTGTATGAACAGCTGGCGGCGTATTGGGAAGAGCAGCAGACCGACTGAGCGTATTTTTGCGGCAGGTCTGAATTGTAATTAAAATGACAACTATTCAGAGCAGCAGATCGCTCGATGTTGTTCTGAAATGTAAAAAAATGATATTTTTGGCTAATCATTGGCTGTATGGATATATGTCTACGCAGCGAAGGCAGGAGGAGACGTATGATTGTAAGAATTGGACGGAATGGAGAGATTGAAAAAGAGGTTAATAAGACCATCCAGGAGACCTTGATCGTGATGGATATGGGGCATTCTCACGCGATGGAATACGCGCCGATCAACCCGACAGAGACCAGCCAGATTGCGGTCGTGATGATGCACTGCGACCAGAATTATATGGGGCTTAAGATGGCCCCCGCTCTCGCTGAGAGAGGGTATCATGTACTTGCGTGTGAATCAATTGAGGGCGGAGAGATCGATCGGAAATTTAAAATGCTTGACTCAGCCATCCGCTATCTGCGTCAGAACGCGGAAATCGAAAAGGTGATTCTTATGGGGCACAGCGGCGGCGCGACACTGATGACGGCTTATCAGAGCATCGCCGAAAATGGTCCGGAAATCTATCAGGGGGAAGAGATGATCTTCAAGTGTACGCTGAAAGAAAAACCGGCCGCGGCGGATGGCCTGATGCTGATCGACGCAAACTACGGCAACGGTGTGATGTCGCTTCTGAGCATGGATCCGGCAGTAGAAGAAGAAGGCAACGGCATGAAGCTGAATCCGGAATATGACATCTTCGATCCGGCAAACGGTTATGATCCGGCAGGCGCGCATTACAGCGAAGAATTCATCAAAAAATATCAGGCGGCGCAGAAAGCGAGAAACGATAAGCTGATCGATCTGGCGCTGGAACGCCTGGAGAAGATTCAAAAAGGAGAAGGCAACTACGTGGACGACGAGCCGTTCTTCATCACGGCGGCCGACCAGCCCAAGCCGAACAACCGGCTGCTGCCGGAGGATACCCGGCTGTTAAGCCATACAAAAGGAGAATATGACCTCGTTCACGGAGACGGAAGTGTGACGCATGAGCGTATCTACAGCCTGCGCACGCCGGAGTGCGACCGCTGCTTCTCCAATACCTATGGAATGGGCGTAAATAAGAACACCGTCAAAGGCTTCTTAAGCTCCCAGGCGCTGCGGACGACCGATGAATTTGCAGTGCGCGAGGACGAAATTGTCGGGGTAGACTGGAAATCCAGCTATGCTTCACCGATCGGAAACATCGATGGCATTACTGTTCCGACCCTGATCATGGGCATGACCGGCGGGTATGAATATCTGGCTTCCGAGATGATCTATGAGCGTGCAAAGATGGAAGATGTGAGCATCGCCTTTGTGCGCGGCGCAACCCATATGTTCTTCCCGAACCGCGACGCGGAGAAAACGCCGGGCGAATTTGGGGATACCGAGAACGCGCTGTATGACTATATGGCGAAGTGGATGAAGAGATTTGTGTAGGAGGATTCGAATATGCAGACATTAAAAGGACGTACCTGTGTCTTTGCCGGCGCGAGCGGCGGCGACGGCGTGGCAGCGGTAAAAGCGCTCTGCCAGGCCGGGATGAATGTGGTCATGATGACTCATCAGCCGGCGCAGGCCCAGGGACTGATGGATGAGATGGAAACACTCGGCTATCCGGGAAAATGTGTAGCAGTTCAGGACGGAAACGCACAGACGCCGCCGGTTCCGGACGAGGAGGTCTATCGGAAAATTTTCGAGGAGCAGGGCTCCATTGATGTGATTATCTGCAACATGGGCGGAGACGGTTTTGAGGACAGTATCGACACGGTTGATACCCAGATGCTGCTAAAGGATGTCGGGCTTCTGCTTGGCGGAAGCTACACGATGCTTAAATGCGCGCTTCCGTATCTGCGCAAAAGCGCCTGCCCGCGCGTTATCTTCATGACGACCGTAGAGGGCGCCAGAGGCGGAAAGCTGGAGGGCTTCACCAACGCTGTGGCAAAGGGCGCGGTGCTCTCCCTGACAAAAAACTGCGCCGCGCGGCTGGCAGATGAAGGCATCACGGTCAACTGCATCCAGAAGGGCGCCATCGAGCGTCTGCCGCACAAAGGACCAGATCATGGACCGAAGATGAAGGATACTTCTGCGATGCTGCCGTATATCCCGGCCGGCAGGATGGGGACACCGGAGGATCTGGCGGGAGCGATCTGTTTCCTCGCAAGCGAAGAGACGTCATACATCACCGGTACGGTACTGGATGTGAGCGGCGGGCTGAGCCTGGTGTAATGTGTGCGGCCTGTGTTTCCGATTTTAAGATGTAATTGAATTGAAGAAAATAATACAAAACTGATGCGTACAGCCTCTCTCCGGACAAACGGGGAGAGGCTAATTTGCGTTGTGCACGAAAGAACTCCGCTGTATAGACGAAGATTACGGACATGGCATTGGAGCGGTGTATTGCGCATTTTAACTTTTGAGACGCATAAGTAGCCAGGGTTGTTTCATGAAGAAAATTTAAACTTGGGAAAAACGTAGATTTTATCG
>JAJPXX010000195.1 GCA_021205225.1 Lachnospiraceae bacterium | reverse complement strand
GGAAACACCATTAGACATAAATAGGAAAATGTTCAAAATTTAGACATTTTGATGAAAATGGTGTATTTTCTGTATTGCATAAGCACGATTGGAATCGGGCAGAGAGCCTGATGTGTTTTCTGTTTTCGTAAAATTTAATATTATTGATAATCGGCAATAATTTCAATAGACAAAAGGGTGCAACTGTCGAAAAAAAAGACGTTTTTCTTTAAGTGGGGAATTTTTAGACAAAAGCAGTAAGTTGTTGCTTGTAATTGCAGAAGAATTATTTTATCCTAAACGAGGATATCTTGCTGACAAATTTATAGTTTTCGAGTAACAGTTCAGAACAGCATCAAAATGAAAAGACAGACTGTGCAGATTTATCTGCTAAAGGCTGTATTTTCATTTTGGGATGGGCGGGCGCTGGACATCCAGTGGATGTCCGTTTAGCGCCGACCGAAGTGAAACGTAGACGCCCATCAGCCACAGACATATGACGCGTTAGCGGCATATAGCCTGCGTAGCAGGCGTCGCTGGACGTCCAGTGGACGTCCGCTTAGCGACGACCGAAGCGGAGCGTAGACCTGCGGCCTGCTGTTCTGAATAGTTAGGTTTTCGAAAGGAAGGAAAGGGAGCAGAGTGAAAGAAGTAAAATCACCTAAAAAACCATTGATTTTTTATTATGTAATTGCGTTAGTGGCACTTTTTCTGTTGAATTCACTGCTTGTTCCGTATCTGGCGAGCAGGCAGATTCAGGAAGTGGATTACGGCACTTTTATGCAGATGACAGAAGATGGGGAAATTGGAGAGGTAGAGATTTCTGACAATGAGATTCTGTTTACCGATAAAGATGGTACGCAGGTTTATAAAACGGGAATCATGGATGATCCCAATCTGACGGAACGTCTGTATACGTCAGGCGCAACTTTTTCCAGTGAGATTGTGGAGGAAATGTCTCCGCTTTTAAGCTTTTTCCTGTACTGGATTCTTCCAATCCTGATTTTTATCGGAATCGGCCAGCTAATATCGAAACGGCTGATGAAGAATTATTCGGGCGGCAGTAATTCACTGATGTTTAACATGGGAAAGAGCAGCGCGAAGGTATATGTAAAATCTGCGGATGGAATTAAGTTTTCAGATGTAGCGGGCGAAGATGAAGCGAAAGAGAACCTGACGGAGATCGTGGACTATCTGCATAATCCGGATAAATATAAGGAAATTGGTGCGTCCATGCCAAAAGGAGTTCTGCTGGTTGGACCTCCAGGTACGGGCAAGACGATGCTTGCGAAAGCAGTCGCTGGTGAAGCAAATGTACCGTTCTTTTCCATGTCTGGTTCAGAATTTGTAGAAATGTTTGTTGGAATGGGCGCGTCAAAGGTTCGTGACCTGTTTAAACAGGCAAAGGAAAAAGCGCCGTGCATCGTTTTTATAGACGAGATTGATGCGATTGGAAAGAAACGTGAGGGGCAATTTGGAGGCAATGATGAGCGTGAGCAGACGCTTAATCAGCTCCTTACAGAGATGGATGGCTTCGAAGGAAACAATGGTGTGATCATTCTTGCTGCGACGAACCGTCCGGATTCTCTCGATCCGGCGCTGACCAGACCGGGACGGTTTGATCGGCGGGTGCCGGTGGAGCTTCCTGATTTGCAGGGAAGGGAAGAAATCCTGAAAGTTCATGCAAAGAAAATTAAAATTGCGGATAATGTTGATTTTGAAAAAGTAGCGAGAATGGCGTCCGGCGCATCTGGTGCGGAGCTTGCGAATATTGTCAATGAAGCAGCCCTGCGGGCTGTACGTGATGGGAGATCCTGTGCAACTCAGGCAGACATGGAGGAGAGCATTGAAGTGGTAGTTGCGGGTTATCAGAAAAAGAACGCGATTCTGACCACGAAAGAGAAGATGATTGTATCTTATCATGAAATCGGTCATGCTCTGGTAGCCGCAAAACAGACGGACTCCGCACCCGTCACGAAGATCACGATTATACCGCGTACGTCAGGGGCGTTGGGCTATACGATGCAGGTGGATGAGGGAAATCATTACCTGATGAGTAAGGAAGAAATTGAAAATAAGATTGCCACTCTGACTGGCGGACGGGCGGCAGAGGAAGTGATTTTCGGCTCTGTTTCGACAGGAGCATCCAATGATATTGAACAGGCTACGAAGCTCGCCCGTGCGATGATCACGAGATATGGTATGAGTGAAAAGTTTGATATGGTGGCTATGGAGACAGTTACGAACCAGTATCTCGGAGGGGATACATCTTTGGCCTGCTCTGCCGAGACACAGGCACAGATTGATAAAGATGTTGTGGAACTGGTAAAACAGCAGCATGAAAAAGCGACACAGATTTTGCTTGAGAATCGGGAGAAACTCGATGAACTGGCACAGCACCTGTATCAGAAAGAGACGATTACGGGTGAGGAGTTTATGCAGATACTGAATGCTTAAAAAAGAGAGAGCCGGGTTTTATGCGCAGGGGCGCACATAGAAGTTTTCCAGCTGGCGCTGGATGCGCCCCGCGCGGCGAGCAGGACTCGGCAAGCCGCTTCCTGCTCGATTTTAATTAGTCTGGCTCTCTCTGATATTCTTAATTATTCACCTCATCATATACGGCAATGGCTGTTCCCTGAATAATTGTTTTTAAGATAGAAACAAACTGATCCGGGGGAAGACAGTCCTTATCAAGCAGCCACCGTTTTAATGCACACAGGATTCCATCTGCCAGAAAATTAATGCAAAATGGGTGGATGTCATCCTTTCCGATCAGTGTTTTTACCCGGCTGTAGATCAGGGGATATAAAAACTCCTGAAAGTGTTCTGAAAAAGAATTCTGCCCTTCAATTTTAAAAATCTTCCGGTAAAAATTCTGATTTTCATACAGATAGTTACAGAGAGATTTAAGCAATTCCCAGTTGGCAACAGGCTGATCTTTGGCAAGCTCGATATAATCCGTGTCAAAAATCCAATTGATGAGATCATATTTGTCTTTAAAATGATAGTAAAAACTATTGCGGTTCATACCACATTTATCACAAATCTGAGAAATGGTGACCTTTTCAAAGGATTCTTCTTCGACAAGTTCCCATAGTGCGCTCTTTAATGCCTTCTTTGTGAAATCAGAGTTTGGCATAATTAAATCTCCCTTATGTAAAAGTCTTGTAACTGTCCGGCAGCTTTACAAATCATTTTTTGATTATCTATCATCTGCAATCTGATTGTTTTCACTTCTATTGCATATGGTTGTATGATATCACAAAATCCAGAAAGACGCAACCGGATAAGTCATGTCAGCAGGG
>JAJPXX010000132.1 GCA_021205225.1 Lachnospiraceae bacterium | reverse complement strand
AGGACGGCGGAAGCAGAGGCGGCCAGGGCAGCTATGGCAGAAGCCAGGATGGCGGGAACCGGGGCGGCCAGGGCAGCTATGGCCGTAATCAGGACGGCGGAAGCAGAGGCGGCCAGGGCAGCTATGGCAGAAGCCAGGATGGCGGAAACAGAGGCGGCCAGGGCAGCTATGGCCGGAATGGCCAGAACGGCGGCTACAGCCGTAATCAGGACGGCGGAAGCAGGGGCGGCCAGGGCGGCCGCGGCATGAGCATTCCAAAGCCGTCAGGAGATACCAAGCCGCTTGAGAAGGAGAGCAGAAAACGTACCGAGCGCGGCGACCGTAACCGTGCGGATAAGGGTGAGAAGCTTGACCGGATGGAAAAGAATGTGCGTCCGGGCCAGAAGAACAATCAGCGCGGCAATCAGAAAAATATTTCAAAGAAAGGTCAGCCAGCCGCTCCGGCACCAAAGCCAGCGGAGAAGCCGGCAGAGACGATCCGCACGCTGACGCTTCCGGAGAAGATGACGATTTCTGAGCTTGCTGAAGCAATGAAAATGCAGGCGTCCGCGATTATTAAGAAGCTGTTTTTACAGGGGACGATCGTGACGGTCAATCAGGAGATTGATTTTGACAAAGCGGAAGAGATCGCCCTGGAATTCAACTGCATCTGTGAAAAAGAAGAGAAGGTTGACGTGATTGGCGAGCTCCTGAAAGAAGAGGAAGAAGGGGAAGATCTGATGATTCCCCGCCCGCCGGTGGTCTGCGTTATGGGTCATGTCGATCACGGCAAGACATCCCTGCTCGACGCGATCCGCAACACGCATGTGATTGATAAAGAAGCAGGAGGAATTACGCAGCATATCGGCGCGTATGTGGTATCCATCAACGGACAGAAGATTACCTTCCTTGACACGCCGGGCCATGAGGCATTTACGGCGATGCGTATGCGCGGCGCGAATTCCACGGATATTGCGATTCTGGTGGTAGCGGCGGACGATGGCGTGATGCCGCAGACAATTGAGGCGATTAACCACGCAAAAGCGGCCGGAATCGAGATTATTGTAGCGATAAACAAAATTGATAAGCCGAGTGCGAATATTGAGCGCGTAAAACAGGAACTCTCTGAATATGAGCTGATACCCGAAGACTGGGGCGGCAGCACCGTTATGGTTCCGGTATCCGCGCATACGCACGAGGGTATTGATAATCTGCTGGAGATGATTCTGCTGACTGCGGAAGTCCTTGAGCTGAAAGCCAATCCGGACCGCAAGGCACGAGGCCTGGTGATCGAGGCAGAGCTTGACAAGGGCAAGGGTCCGGTAGCGACGGTTCTCGTCCAGAAGGGTACGCTTCACGTTGGGGATCCGATTGCGGCAGGAGCCTGCCACGGCAAGATCCGCGCGATGATGGATGATAAGGGACGCCGCGTAAAGCAGACGGGTCCGTCTACTCCGGTCGAGGTGCTGGGTCTGTCGGATGTACCGAACGCGGGTGAGATTTTCATCTGTATGGACAGTGAAAAAGAGGCGCGAAGCTTTGCTGAGACCTTTATCAGCGAGGGCAGAGAGCGTATGCTTGAAGACACGAAGATGCGGATGTCTCTGGATGATCTGTATTCCCAGATTCAGGCTGGCAAGCTGAAGGAGCTTGACCTGATCGTGAAAGCGGATGTACAGGGCTCCGTGGAGGCGGTAAAACAGAGCCTTCTGAAGCTGTCGAACGAGGAAGTAGTGGTCAAGGTGATCCACAGCGGCGTTGGCGCGATCAATGAGTCTGACGTGATTCTTGCATCCACTTCGAACGCGATCATCATTGGCTTCAATGTCCGCCCGGATGTAATGGCCAAGGCGACCGCGGAGAGAGAAAATGTCGATGTGCGTCTGTACCGTGTGATTTATGACGCGATTGCGGATGTGGAAGCGGCCATGAAAGGAATGCTTGATCCGATCTACGAGGAGAAGGTCATCGGTCATGCGGAGATCCGTCAGCTTTTCAAGGCGTCGGGCGTGGGTACGATTGCCGGCTCTTATGTGCTGGACGGCATCTTCCAGAGAAACTGCAAGGTGCGTATTACACGTGAGGATAAGCAGATTTACGAGGGTGCGCTGGCTTCTCTGAAGCGGTTTAAGGACGATGTAAAGGAAGTGCGTGCCGGCTTCGAGTGCGGCTTTGTATTTGAGAAATTTAATGATATTAAAGAAGAAGACAAGGTAGAAGCCTATGTCATGGTAGAGGTTCCGAGATGAGAAAAAACAGTATCAAAAATACCCGCATCAATGGGGAGGTATTAAGAGAGCTGTCAGAGATTATCCGGACAGAGGTAAAAGACCCGCGGATTGCGCCGATGACCTCGGTGGTATCCGTGGAGGTCGCGCCGGATCTGAAAACCTGCAAGGCCTGGATTTCCGTACTTGGAAATGGGCAGGCTGCGGAAGATACGCTTGCCGGGCTGAACAGCGCGGTGGGCTATATCCGCCGCCAGCTGGCGCGCGGCCTGAACCTGCGCAATACGCCGGAGCTGGAATTTATTCTTGACCAGTCAATCGAGTATGGCGTCAATATGACGAAAAAAATTGACGCGGTGATTGAAGCGGATGAACAGGCGGCGAAAGGAGTCCGGGACGGGGAATCCCAAATGGATGAATCTGAGACAGACGTAACGGTCTGACCGGCAGACCGTAAAGGAAAGGAAAAGGTGGGGCGATATGATCAATCTTGCGAATGAACTACAGGGAGTTGGCAGCGTGGCGATGGCAGGACACATCCGTCCGGATGGAGATGCGATCGGATCCTGCCTCGGTCTTTATCTGTATTTAAAAGAAAACTATCCGCAGATTCGGGCAAGGATTTATCTGGAAGAGGTGCCGGTGGCTTTTTCCTCTGTGTATGGCACGGATGAGATCTGTACCGATTTTGGCGAAGATGAGGAATACGATGTGTTTTTCTGCCTGGACTGCTCTGACGAAGCGCGTCTCGGCCCGGCCGATAAATATCGCCAGAGCGCAAAAAGGACACTTTGCGTTGACCATCATGTCAGCAATAGGGGATATGCCGACGCGAATTATATTGTGCCGGACGCCAGTTCGACCTGCGAGCTTGTCTATCATCTGCTGGAGGATGAGAAAATTCCGCTTCACGCGGCGGAAGCCCTCTATATGGGGATTGCGCATGATACCGGTGTATTCCGCTACTCCTGCGCTTCTCCAGAGACGATGCGGATTGCTGCCAGGCTGATGGAGAAGGGGATCAATCATCCGGCGATCCTGAGCGCGACCTTTTATGATAAGACCTACTATCAGAAACAGATCCTGGGGCGCGCGCTCCTCGAAAGCATGCTGCTGATGGATGGAAAAGTGATTTTCTGCGCAATCCGCGCAAAAGATATGAAATTTTACAATGTCACTTCATCGGATATGGAAGGCATTGTCGAAAACCTGCTGCAGACATCCGGCACGGAAGCAGCGATTTTCCTGTATGAGACCGGCGTGCATGAATATAAGGTAAGCCTCCGTTCCAAGGAAATCCTGGATGTGAGCGCAATCGCCGGCTATTTCGGCGGCGGCGGGCATGTGCGCGCGGCAGGATGTACCATGCAGGGGAGTGTGTACGATGTAGTTAACAATATTACACTGCAGATGGAGAAGCAATTTGCTGAGTAGGGACAGGATATGGATGGCATTATTATTGTACACAAGGAGCCTGGCTTTACATCGCATGATGTGGTGGCGAAGCTGAGGGGGATTTTGCGGCAGAAGCGGATTGGGCATACGGGGACGCTGGATCCGGAGGCGGCGGGAGTGCTGCCGGTTTGCCTGGGGAAGGCGACGAAGGTATGCGGGCTTCTGACCGACTGGAATAAGACGTATCGGGCGACCCTGCTGCTGGGGCGGACGACGGATACGCAGGATACGACCGGGAAAATTCTGAGGGAATGCCCGGTCTTTCTTGCCAAAAGTCATGACGCCGCGAAGCGGGAGCGGGCAGCAGATGGCAAAAAGCACAGGATGGAAGACGAACCTGTGTATTTGACGGAGGAAGAGATTCGCCGGTGTATTGCCGGTTTTGTCGGCACTGGCAGTCAGATTCCCCCGATGTATTCGGCTTTGAAGGTGAACGGAAAGAAGCTGTACGAGCTGGCGCGCCAGGGGATTGAGGTGGAGCGGAAGCCGCGCGCAATCCATATTGACGAGATTAAAATTGAGCGGATTGCAAGGTTTGCCCCGGACGGGGAACAGCCTGCGGAAGCGGATGCTGCCGCCCAGGGAGCGCAGCCGATGATCGCAGTGGAGATGACGGTTCGCTGTTCGAAGGGGACGTATATCCGCACGCTTTGTAATGATATTGGCGAGAGGCTGGGATGCGGCGGCTGCATGGATGTGCTGCTTCGCACGGAAGTGGGGCCGTTTGCGGAAAGGGATTCGTGGCGCTTGTCGGAGATTGAACAGCTGCGGGATGCGGACAGCCTGGAGGAATGTGTCTTTTCTACGGACTGCGCGTTTACCAATCTGGACGCTGTGTGGCTGACGGCGGATGCGGAGCGTCTGGTGCGAAATGGGAATCTGCTTTCTGCAAGAATGATGGGAAGCTGCCGGAAGGTGGATGATCTGAGTGAGCGGTTTTCGGATCGGCAGAGCATGGCGTATAAGAACTGGATGGTGCTCTCCGGACGTGCCGAAAGCGCGGCGTTCTTTGGAGAACCTTATGGCGGGCCTGCGCACCGGGCCGATCAGCTGCGCGTGTATGCGCCGAACGGGGAATTCCTGGCAGTCTATGGTTATGAGAGGGAAAAGGATTGCTGGCGGGCACAGAAGATGTTTCTGTAGATTTCATCCGGCGGACAGCTGTTACAGGCTGGTCACACCTGTAGAGGCAGAAAAATGCAAATCGGGTCGGATGGCGGCTAATATATCCAGGAAAGGATCGTCTGCAGACGAATGAGATATCTACACGATACAACAGATTTTCATATAATTACAGAAGAAAATCAGAGTACGGGGCAGGGAACCGCGGTGACGCTCGGAAAATTTGACGGGCTGCACA
This sequence comes from Lachnospiraceae bacterium, assembly GCA_021205225.1. Lineage (GTDB taxonomy): Bacteria > Bacillota > Clostridia > Lachnospirales > Lachnospiraceae > Choladousia. The sequence goes on along the minus strand of JAJPXX010000132.1, from coordinate 13,497 downwards.
GGGGACACCAGAAGCTGATTCATGAGATTTTGCGATTGCAGGGAGCAGGGTATTACGGGATTGTTTTCGCGATTGCGCCGGAGAACCGGACGGTATTGTTTACACCGGAAGAGAAGAGGCATATGCTGGAAGCATATGGGATTGACTGCATGATTCGCTGTCCGTTTGTGCCGGAGATTCTGAGCATGGAGCCGGAAGCGTTTATTTCAGAGGTTTTATGCCGGCAGCTTCATGCAAAGCAGATCGTGGTGGGTACGGATTTTCGATTTGGTTATCAGCGGAGCGGAGACGCTGCGACTCTGAGCGCGCTTCAGGAAAAATATGGCTATACGCTTACCATCGTTGAAAAAGAGCGTTACGGCGACCGTGAGATCAGCAGCACATATATCCGTGAGGCGCTTGCGGGCGCGGATATGGAACTGGTTCGAAACCTGATGGGCGGCTGGTATCCGGTGGAAGGGACGATTCTGCACGGACATCAGCTTGGACGGAAAATCGGGATGCCGACCATCAATCTGCGGCCGGACGGATATAAGCTGCTGCCGCCGCCGGGCGTCTACTATAGTGATGTGGTTATGATGGAACCGGTATTGCTTCCCGCGGGCGAGGGTACGGAGACTTCACAGTTTTCTGCCGCAGGGAACGGCGGTCCCGTTTATCACGGGATCACGAACATCGGCTACAAGCCGACCGTGGATGGCACATTCCTTGGCGTGGAGACGTATCTTTACGGCGTACACGAGAATCTGTACGGACAGAAGGTGCGGGTTTTGCTTCGCACATTTCGGCGCCCGGAACAGAAATTTACTTCCGTAGAAGCACTGAAGGCACAGATGGAACGGGATATTTTATCCGGAAAGGAGTATTTTGGTGGGGAACAGACTGTGGATCGGCGGGATTGTCCTGATTATTCTCGGCCTGATTGCGGAGATTGCCGGGGTGATTCTTAATGCCCTGAATGCTTCGAAACGGCCATTTGCCGGATACGCAGAGGCAAAAGTGGTAGATATCATACCCGTTGAGCGGGAACGCTACGCACAGGCCAGATTCCGTAACCGGCAGGCAGCGGTCTTTGAATTTTTTGCGGACGGGAAGCTGATCAAGAGCGTTGATACCGAAGATACCTATCCATGCCCTTACCAGATTAACCAGCGCGTTCGGCTCTCTTATGACCCGGAGAACCCACAGAACTGCCGCGTCATTGGAAAAGAACAGTTCCATATCCTGGCGGTTGTGCTGAATGTGCTCGGAGTGATTCTTGTTCTGGGAGGATGCCTGCTGTTTCTGCGGTACGCGCTGCGGTATCACCTGTAACAGGTGTTTACCGACATCCATCAGAAACGGAGAAGGCAGTGAAAACCGGCATTGCGCTGAACAGGAAAATAATGCAGTAGATTCCCCCGCCTATGATCAGGCTGATCCTGGCGGGGATTTTTTGACTCACAAGAAGAAGAAAGAGAAATACACTGCCGCCGGCAGCGACGGCGGGGGGAAGCATCCGGGTGAGCGAGCCGGAGATGGAGACGGTCAGGATACGCAGGCGGCGCAGGGAGACGAGGATACACCCAGCGAGCAGGATCTGATCGAGGAATATGCCGCAGAGATATCCGCTGATTCCGTATGCGGGTACCAGACATATGACGCAGAACAGACGCAGTGCGAATCCGGCAAGATTCCAGAGCAGGAGAGAGGCGGATTTGCCCAGGCCGTGCAGGATGCTGGTCAGGGTGGTGCTGATGTAAATGAGCGGACAGATGAGTGCAAGCCGACGGATGCAGATCCCTGCGAGTTCACTTTGAAAAAGGATGCTGCCGATTTCGCTGCCGAAGAGCAGAAAACCGCCCAGACAGAAGCTGCCAAGCAGCAGGCCTCCCAGGAAAGCGGCGTTTGCCGTATGAGAAAGCTGTTTTTTCTGGTGAAGGGCCTGTGCTTCTGATACGGCCGGGAGCAGGAGCATACCAAGGGCGGAAGTGACGGCAGTGGGAAACAGAATCATCGGAAGTGCCATTCCGGTCAGCGTTCCATAGACAGAAAGCGATTTTGTGGAGGTCAGCCCTGAAAGCCGCAGCATTTGCGGAAGCAGCGCTGCTTCAATGGCCTGAAGGACGCACATCAGCATACGGTTCAGGCTAAGAGGAACAGAGATGGAGAGCAGCTGACGAATGGAAGCGGTGAGACGGCGCAAGCGTGACAGGGATATTCCGGGGATAGAGAGGGGTAAGGTCTTGCCGGAGGACGGTACATGGACGGGAGATTGTTTTTCACTGGAAGCTTTTTTGATACTTAAAATATACAGAGACAGCGTGCAATATATGGCTGATGCAGCTTCCCCGGCCAGCGCGCCGAACGCCATAAGCCGTGCGTCCGCCTGAATGCCGTTTTTCAGAGACCAGGAACAGGCAAGAATGACAAAAAGAATGCGGATCATCTGCTCGACAAATTGTGCCAGAGCCGGCGGTACGATATGCTTTGCACCCATAAAATACCCGCAGACGCAGCCATGGATCATACTAAATGGCAGAGAGAAAGCCAGAATCCTCAGCAGCCCTGCGCATGATTTTTCAAGCAGAATGCGCTGTGCGACCAGCTCTGCGCCGAAATAGAGCGCCGCTGAAAGAGGGATGGACGAAGACAGAGAAAGAAAAAGACCGGCAAACAGAGTACGCCTTGCCCCGTGTCGGCTGTGTTCCGCGCGGTATTTTGCGACCAGCTTTGAGATAGCGGTCTGGATACCGCCGCCGCATAACGCGCTGCAAAAGGAGAAGACCGGGACAGCCACCTGGTAAAGTCCGATTTCTGATGCACCAATGGTTCTTGAGAGGAATATTTTATAAAAAAATCCTGCGACTCTGGTCAGCAGCCCCATGACAGTCAGCAGGAGAGTTCCTTTGATAAGATAGCGTTTCTGGTTCATGGCGGAACTCCCGATCAGGGATTTGTCTAAGCATATGCAGTTTTACGGTTGAAGATGAGAAAAAATTATGCTAGGATGGGGCGTATACGGGAATATATTACAGGATAGAGAGTCCTGGCAGGGCGTTACAGGGAGGAAACATGAGACTATCAACAAAGGGGCGTTACGGCCTGCGCGCGATGGTGGATCTGGCTTTAAACAGTGAGAGGGAGGCTGTCTCGATCAGCAGTATTGCAGAGCGCCAGGAAATTTCAGAGAGCTATCTTGAACAGCTCATCGCAAAGCTTCGCCGGGCGGGGCTGGTCGTGAGTACGCGCGGCGTGCAGGGCGGCTATCGCCTGACGCGCGCGGCTGATCAGATTACGGTGGGCGATGTACTGCGCGCGCTGGAAGGCGATATGCGGGCAGTGGATTGCTCCGCATTTAATGAGGAAGGCTGTGAGGGTGCGGACCTCTGTGTGACCAAGTATGTCTGGCAGCGGATCAATGAGAGCATTGATGCGGCGATGGACGATATTTATATCAGTCAGCTGGTAGAAGAGAGCAAAAAGATGATTGAAAAGAGCCGCGAACACCCGGAGGAGTACAGCGGGAAGCATTGCAACGGATAGTTAGTATAGATAGAAAGATTTAGAAGGAGTCGGTTTCCTTATGGATGGGTTTATATATTTGGACAATGCGGCGACGACGAAAACCTCTCCGACTGTCGTGGAGGCGATGCTGCCGTATTTTTCTGATTATTACGGCAACGCCTCCGGTATTTACGGCATCGGTGTAAAAAGCAGGGAAGCGGTGAATCAAAGCCGCGAGATCATTGCTTCTACGATCGGAGCAAGGCCGGAGGAGATTTATTTTACCGCCGGAGGTACAGAATCGGATAACTGGGCGCTGAAGGCAGCAGCGGAGCTGTTTCGAGATAAAAAACACCTGATCACGACCAGAATTGAGCATCACGCGATTTTACACACCTGTGAGTATCTGGAGAAGGCCGGAATCGAGGTCACTTATCTGAATGTGGACGAGAACGGCATCGTGCGGCCGGATGAGCTGGAGCGCGCGATCCGCCCGGAGACTTTTCTCATCTCGGTGATGTTTGCAAACAATGAGATCGGTTCGATCCAGCCCATCCGCGAGATCGGTGAGATCGCGAAAAAATATGGCATCCTGTTTCATACGGACGCTGTGCAGGCTTACGGCCAGCTGCCGATTGACGTGGAGGATCTGCATATTGATCTGATGAGTGCGAGCGCACATAAGCTGAACGGGCCGAAAGGAGTCGGTTTTTTGTATATCCGCAGGAATCTGCGTATCCGTTCCTTTATTCACGGCGGCGCACAGGAGCGCCACCGCCGCGCCGGCACGGAGAATGTACCGGGGATTGTGGGCTTTGGCCAGGCCGCGAAAGAAGCGGCAGAGACGATGGAGAGGCGTGCGGCTTATGAGACGAGGCTGCGCGACTACCTGATTGACCGGGTGCTGAAGGAGATTCCGTATACGCGGCTGAATGGTCATCGCACCAGACGGCTTCCGAATAACGCGAATTTCAGCTTTCAGTTTGTAGAAGGAGAGACTCTGCTGATTATGCTGGATATGGAGGGCATCTGCGGCTCCAGCGGCTCTGCATGCACTTCCGGATCGCTTGACCCATCCCATGTACTGCTGGCGCTGGGGCTTCCGGAAGACATTGCCCATGGATCCCTGCGGCTGACCTTAAGTGCGGAGACGACGAGAGAAGAGATCGATATCACAGTAGAGAAAATCAAACAAATCGTGAAACGGCTGCGGGGAATGTCGCCGCAGTATGAGGATTTTTTGCAGGCATCTGCCCGCGTAAAAAAGGATGAATCATAAAAATATGAATGGAAAAAGAGTAGTTGTCGGTATGTCCGGCGGCGTGGATTCTTCGGTAGCCGCTTATCTTCTGAAGGAAGCGGGATACGATATCATTGGCGTGACCATGCAGATCTGGCCAAAGGACTCTGATGAGGATGTCAGCGCGGAGGGCGGCTGCTGCGGAATGAGCGCCGCGCAGGATGCCGCGCGTGTGGCGGCGAGGATTGGCATTCCGCATTATGTGATGAATTTCCGGGAGGAATTCCGCAAAAAGGTGATCGATTATTTTATGGAGGAATATCTGGCCGGCCGCACGCCGAACCCGTGTATTGCCTGCAACCGCTATGTGAAATGGGAATCTCTGCTGCAGCGCAGTATGCAGATTGGCGCGGATTTTATCGCAACCGGACATTACGCGCGTGTGGAACAGCTGCAAAACGGCAGATACGCCATCCGGCGTTCAGCGACCGCCGCGAAGGACCAGACCTACGCGCTTTATAATCTGACGCAGGAGCAGCTGGCGCATACCCTGATGCCGGTCGGGGAGTACGATAAACCGGCGATCCGCGCGATTGCGGAGCAGATCGGGCTGACGGTCGCTCATAAGCCGGACAGTCAGGAGATTTGCTTTGTCCCCGACAATGATTATGCCGGATTTATTAAAAAAAACAGTACCCATCCTGTGCCGCCGCCGGGGAATTTTGTGACGGCGGACGGACAGGTCCTTGGCAGGCACAGGGGCATTACCCACTACACGATCGGGCAGCGAAAAGGGCTGAACCTCTCGATGGGGCATCCTGTTTTTGTTACGGAGATTCGTCCGGAGACGGATGAAGTCGTCATTGGTGAGGCGCAGGATGTTTTTACAGATCATCTGCTCTGTGATCATCTGAATTACATGAGTATTCCGGATATCCCTGACGGGATGCGCGTGACGGCGAAGATTCGCTACAATCACGCAGGCGCGCCCGCGACTGTGCGGCGGCTGGACGATGATCTGGCAGAGGTGGTTTTTGATGAGCCGGTGCGCGCTGCCACACCCGGACAGGCCGTGGTGTTTTATGACGGGGATTTCGTCGCCGGGGGAGGCACGATACGATAAAATGCGTCTGCGCGGCGAGGGCATATCCCATACGAAGTGTGGGATGCCACCCGGCGAGGGCATATCCCATACGAAGTGTGGGATGCCTTCCGGCATATTTATACAAAAAACCGACTCATTTCGGGGGAAAATCTACAAGATATTGTGTGACAAAGGGCTTGCTTTTTTTAAAGAAACACGCTAAGATAGACAGGATGTAATTGGGGAAGTGACATTATATCCTAAAAAAGCGTAAGACTGCGCATGAAAGCTGTGTACGCAGCCAGTGGTCTGCGCGAAAGTAAACGGGTAAAACCGTTTACGTAAATTTTAACAATGGAGGGCTGAATAATGAGTATTACAACACAAAACTTGGCAGGCAAACGAATTGCTTCTTTGCTTGACGACAACAGTTTTGTAGAGATCGGCGGGTATGTGACAGCCAGAAGTACGGATTTCAACCTGCCGCAGATGGAGACGCCCGGCGACGGCGTGATCACCGGCTATGGTGTGATCGACGGACATCTGGTGTATGTGTACAGCCAGGATGCGTCTGTTCTGGGCGGTTCCATCGGAGAGATGCACGCGAAGAAGATTGCCGGACTGTACGATCTGGCGATTAAGACCGGGGCTCCGGTGATCGGGCTTCTGGACAGCGCCGGCCTGCGTCTTCAGGAGGCGACAGATGCCCTGAACGCTTTTGGCGAGATCTATCAGAAGCAGGCGCTTGCGTCCGGCGTGGTTCCTCAGATTACGGCAGTATTTGGCAGATGCGGCGGCGGTATGGCGCTGATTCCGGGTCTGGCTGACTTTACATTTATGGAGGGAACGAAAGCAGAGCTGTTCGTGAACTCACCGAACGCACTTCCGGGGAACACGAAGGAGAAGTGCGATACATCCGCTGCGAAGTTCCAGAGCGAAGAGACCGGGCTGATTGATTTCGTTGGTTCCGAGGAGGAGATTCTGAATAACATCCGTGCGCTGGTATGCATGCTTCCGGCAAATAATGAGGATGATCTTTCCTATGAAGAATGCACGGATGAGCTGAACCGCGCCTGCGAAGATCTGGCGAATGCGGTCGGCGATACTTCTATTCTGCTTTCTAATATTGCGGACAACAATCTTTTTGTTGAATTGAAAGAGGCTTACGCTCCGGATATGGTGACCGGCTTCCTTCGCCTGAACGGTACAACGGTCGGCGCAGTGGCGAACCGCACGGAGGTTTACGGCGAAGACGGCGAGCTGAAGGAGTCCTTTGACAGCGTGATCAGTGCGCGCGGCGCTGAGAAAGCGGCCGAGTTCGTTTCTTTCTGCGACGCATTTGAGATTCCGGTACTGACTCTGACAAACGCGACCGGCTTCAAAGCATGCAAGTGCTCTGAGAAGAAGATTGCGAAGGCGGCGGCGAAGCTGACCGCGGCATTTGCGAACGCAACCGTGCCGAAGGTGAATGTGATCATCGGCAAGGCATTTGGCAGCGCTTATGTTGTGATGAACAGTAAGGCGATCGGCGCGGATATGACCTTTGCGTGGAAGGATGCGCAGATCGGCATGATGGACGCGCAGCTTGCTTCTAAGATTATGTATGCGGGTGAGGACAGCAAGGTGATCAATGAGAAGGCTGCGGAGTATGCTTCCCTGCAGTCGAGCGCACTCTCTGCGGCAAAGAGAGGATATGTAGACAACATCATCGAGGCGGAGGATACGAGAAAATATGTGATCGGCGCGTTTGAGATGCTCTACACCAAGAGAGAGGACGGCCCGTCCAGAAAACATGGAACAGTATAAGCGAGGTGACACAGATGAAAGTTAGATTAAAAGCGATATTGCTGGCGCTTGGACTTACTGTTTCCGCTTTTTCTGTGAGCGCCCTCGCGGAAGAAGAGACGGATTCGGCTGCAGTCGAGACGGTCGATGAAGAAGAAAGCCTGGCGGACGAGGTCGGGGAAGAGGATACCGATGCGGCGGAAGATGCTGCCGAAGAGGAGACTTCTGAAGCGGCGGAGGATGAGACCGAGGCAGAGACGGAAGGAATGACTGCGGAAGAATACTATATGCAGCTGATTGACAACTATCTGGTGCAGGTCGATGCGTGGACGGACGAGCAGGTAGACTCTTATATGGAGAGTGAGGACGAGGTGACCGCCCTGATTGCGTATAACTGGAATACCGTGAAATCTGAGCTGGGCAATTACGTAGAAGTGACAGAAATTATCGGTCAGGAGATGACGTCAGACGGTTACGGCGGAAGTATTGCGGCGACTGCGAGCTACGAAGGGGTCAGCAAGGGCGGTACCGTTACCGTTACGATGGAGTATGAGTATACGTATTCTTCTACCTACGGTCAGTATGTGATGACCCTGACGGATCTGACCTGGGATGTAGACTATACGCTGGGCGTGATGATGCAGAAGGCGGCAATGAATACGCTGATGGGTATCTGTATCGTATTCCTGATGCTGGCATTCTTAAGCTTCCTGATCAGTAAGATTCATTATATTCCGGAAGCGATTGAGGCGAGAAAGAAGAAGGATGAGCCTGCATCGGCTCCGGCACCTGCTCCAGCCCCGGCTCCGGCGCCTGTGGCTCCGGTCGCAGAGGAAGAAGTGAATCCGGAGGATGATCTGGAACTGGTTGCGGTGATTACAGCGGCAATTGCGGCTTTCCGTGAGTCTGAGACTACAGTAAATACCGGCGACGCGTATGTCGTTCGCTCGATAAAAAAAGTAAATAACAGAAACTGGCGCAGAGCCTGAATACAGGAGGATAATCATGAAAACTTATACCATTACAGTGAACGGAAACGTATATGATGTAACAGTAGAAGAGGGTGCAGGCGCCGCGTCAGCTCCGGCAGCAGCGGCTCCGGCTCCGAAGGCGGCACCGGCGGCAGCGCCAAAAGCGGCTCCGGCTCCGAAGGCAGCCCCGGCAGCAGGCGGCGCGGCAGGCGCGGTAAAAGTGACAGCTTCTGTACCGGGCAAGGTACTCAGCCTGGAAGCGAAGGTTGGCGATGCTGTAAAGAGAGGCCAGAACCTCATCATCCTGGAAGCAATGAAGATGGAGATCCCGGTAGTGGCTCCGCAGGATGGCACAGTGGCAAGTATGGATGTAGCGGTTGGCCAGTCAGTAGAAAACGGCGACGTTCTGGCTTCCCTGAACTAAACGGTTTTTTGACAGTAAGGAGAGCCTCGCCATTTGAAATCGCTTCGCGATGGCGTGGCCTGCGGTGCCGTTCTTGATTTGCTTCGCAAATCAGAACATATCCTGCATAAAAGGCAATGCAGGACATATATTAGGGAGGTAATAGAATGGCCTATGTTGTAAATACGTTGTCAAATTTATGGGAGCAGACCGCCTTTATGAATCTGACCGTCGGCAACTACGCGATGATCATTGTAGCGCTGTTTTTCCTGTATCTGGCAATCGGACATGATTTCGAACCCCTGCTTCTGGTTCCGATCGCATTTGGTATGCTGCTGGTAAATATCTACCCGGATATTATGGCAGAGCCTTATGTGGACGCAGCGGGAGTTTCCCATGCGGGCGGGCTTCTGTATTATTTCTATACTCTGGACGAGTGGAGTATCCTTCCGTCGCTGATCTTCATGGGCGTCGGAGCGATGACGGATTTCGGTCCGCTGATTGCAAACCCGATCAGCTTCCTGCTCGGAGCAGCGGCGCAGATTGGTATCTACGCGGCATACTTCTTTGCGATTTTGCTTGGCTTTAACGGAAAAGCGGCAGCGGCAATCTCCATCATTGGCGGCGCGGACGGTCCGACCTCTATCTTCCTGGCTGGTAAGCTGGGGCAGACGGAGCTGATGGGCTCGATTGCGGTGGCGGCATATACGTATATGTCTCTTGTGCCGATCATTCAGCCGCCGATCATGAAAGCGCTTACCACAAAAGAAGAGCGCAGCATTAAGATGCAGCAGCTCCGTCCGGTGTCAAAGCTGGAAAAGATTCTTTTCCCGATTATCATCACGATTGTAGTGTGTCTGCTTCTGCCGACCACTGCTCCGCTGGTAGGTATGCTGATGCTCGGCAACCTCTTCCGTGAGTGCGGCGTGACAAAGCAGCTGCAGGAGACCGCGTCGAACGCGATGATGTACATTGTTGTAATTCTGCTGGGTACTTCTGTAGGCGCGACCACCAGCGCGGAAGCATTCCTGAATATGGATACCATCAAAATCGTCATTCTTGGTCTGCTGGCGTTCGCAATCGGTACAGCGGCCGGTGTCCTTCTTGGCAAGCTGATGTGTAAGCTGACGCATGGCAGGATCAATCCGCTGATCGGTTCCGCCGGCGTGTCCGCTGTACCAATGGCGGCCCGTGTGTCGCAGAAGGTCGGCGCGGAGGAGGATCCGACGAACTTCCTGCTGATGCACGCGATGGGACCGAATGTGGCCGGCGTAATCGGTACAGCCGTGGCTGCCGGTACCTTCATGGCGATCTATGGCGTGAAGTAGATCTGCCATACCGGGAAGTATCTCATCGGCTGCGCATATGCTGCGTGTTCAGTTTTTACTTGCACGAAGGATGAGATTCCTCCGGAGAGGGCTGAATACTTAGCGGCAGAATTGCTGCATTAAGAGAGTTTCGTTTTGACGATGGATTCTACAGATGTACAAAGCGGTCTTCGGATCATGTTTTGTGCAGTCTGTATGGAAGGGCGGAGATATTTTCCGCCCGATTAGGAGGATGAATATGGCTGATAAGGTGAAAAACCCCAATAATCAGAATACAGCCGCGCAACCAGCGGCAAAACCGATCAAGATTACAGAGACGATTCTGCGTGACGCGCATCAGTCTCTGATTGCGACCAGAATGTCGACCGAGCAGATGCTTCCGATTGTGGAAAAGCTGGACAAGGTCGGCTATCATTCCGTAGAGTGCTGGGGCGGCGCGACATTTGACGCTTCCCTGCGTTTCCTGAAGGAAGACCCGTGGGACAGACTGCGCAAGCTGCGCGACGGCTTTAAGAACACCAAGCTGCAGATGCTGTTCCGCGGACAGAACATCCTGGGCTATCGTCCGTATGCGGATGATGTGGTAGAGTATTTCGTACAGAAATCCGCTGCCAACGGCATCGATATCATCCGTATTTTCGACTGCCTGAACGATCTGCGCAACCTGCAGACCGCAGTGACGGCGGCAAATAAGGAAAAGGTACACGCGCAGGTGGCGATGTCCTATACGCTTGGCAGCGCGTACACGCTGGAATACTGGGTAGATCTGGCGAAGAGAATCGAGGAGATGGGCGCGGATTCCATCTGCATTAAGGATATGGCCGGCCTGCTTCTGCCGTATCAGGCGACTGAGCTTGTGACAGCCCTGAAGGGCGCGGTAAAGATTCCGATCCAGCTGCATACCCATTATACATCCGGCGTAGCTTCCATGACATATCTAAAAGCCGTAGAGGCAGGCGTAGATGTGATTGATACGGCTATGTCTCCGTTTGCGCTCGGCACCTCTCAGCCGGCGACGGAGGTAATGGTGGAAACCTTTAAGGGGACCCCGTATGACACCGGATTTGACAGCCAGCTGCTGGATGAGATCGCAGATTATTTCCGCCCGATGCGCGATCAGGCGCTCGAGAGCGGACTTCTGAACCCGAAGAACATGGGCGTCAATATCAAGACTCTGCTGTATCAGGTACCGGGCGGTATGCTTTCCAACCTGACCTCACAGCTGAAGGATATGCATGCGGAAGACAAATACTACGAAGTGCTTGAGGAAGTTCCGAAGGTGCGTAAAGACCTCGGCGAACCGCCTCTTGTTACTCCGTCGTCCCAGATTGTCGGCACACAGGCTGTGATGAACATTGTAGGCGGCGAGCGTTACAAGATGGTAACCAAGGAGACAAAGGATATCTTAAGCGGCAAGTATGGCGCGACTGTGAAGCCGTTTAATGAAGAAGTGAAGAAGAAATGCATCGGCGACGCGGAGGTTATCACCTGCCGTCCGGCAGATCTGATTCCGGACGAGCTGGATACGCTGCGCTCCGAGATGGCACAGTGGTCTGAGCAGGATGAAGACGTGCTGAGCTACGCGCTCTTCCCGCAGGTAGCGGTTGATTTCTTTAAATACAGACAGGCGCAGGAACAGAAGGTAGATCCGACTCTGGCAGACGAGAAGAATAAGGCGTATCCGGCATAAGCCGCAATGCCTGTTCCTTCCTATTGTTGATTACACCAGTTCTGGGAGGAGTGCGGTCTGCCCTGCGGGGCATACTGTATCGGAGGTGTCCGGTCTCACACTGATTATCCCGGGAACACGCTCCGGCTGGTGTAATAAATAAAACAAAGATATGCAAAGGGAATTGTTATGAAAGATACAACACTCGTAATCATGGCAGCGGGGATTGGCAGTCGGTTTGGCGGAGGCGGTGTAAAGCAGCTGACGTCTTTTGGCCCGAGCGGTGAGATTATTATGGATTATTCCATTTACGACGCGATAGAAGCAGGATTTAATAAGGTCGTATTTGTGATCCGGCACTCGATGGAGAAAGATTTCCGGGAAATTATCGGAGACCGCATTTCAAAAAAGATACAGGTAGAATACGCATTTCAGGAGCTGGAGGATCTTCCGGAAGGGTTTTCTGTTCCGGAGGGCAGAGAAAAGCCCTGGGGAACGGGGCAGGCCATTCTTGCGTGCCGTGAGGTGGTGCATGAGCCCTTCGCTGTCATCAATGCGGATGATTACTATGGAAAAGATGCGTTTTACAAGGTGCATGACTTCCTGACTGGTGTGACAGCCGGGCAGGCCGTAACCGGAAAATTTCATTTTTGTATGGCAGGGTTTGTCCTGAAAAACACGCTTTCGGAGCATGGCGGAGTAACACGAGGCATTTGCCGTCTGAATGAGGATGGCGAGCTGATCGAAGTCCTTGAGACAAAAGATATTATAAAGACGCCGGACGGAGCGGCTGTGTATGCGGAGAACGCCAGCCTGATCCGCCTGGATCCGGATTCTCTGGTATCCATGAATTTCTGGGGATTTACGCCGGACTTCTTTGACGAGCTGGAGTGCGGTTTCGGTGGTTTCCTGGAAAATCTGGATGGAAATGAGAAGAAGGCAGAATTCCTTCTGCCGACGATCGCTGACCGGATGCTGAAGGAAAAACGGGTAGATATTACCGTTCTTCCGTCGAACGATAAGTGGTTTGGCGTGACCTTCCGGGAGGACGTGCCGGTTGTGAAGAAATCCATCCGGGAACTGGTAGCCGCTGGGGCTTATCCGCAGAGACTGTTTTGAGCGGATGGTATGTGCAGGAGCTTGGAGAAAGATAACAAATATATCATAAAACATAAAAATAACCGCCAGGGTAACCAGAGCGGTTATTTTGTCCAGTCAACAACCCCGACGCAAGCATCTGGGTTGTTGACCCTCGCGGCAGTCGCCAAATATCCGTGCAAGCACGGCTACTTGGCTCGTTGCTTCGCGGGTATAAAAAATCGGGGCAACAGGATTTGAACCTGCGACCTCGCGGCCCCCAGCCGCGCGCGCTACCAAGCTACGCCATACCCCGTAAATGTCAGCTTCCTTTCGTGACTGTCAAAACAGCATAGTCATTCTACTAAATTATTCTGATTTTGTAAAGGGGAATTTTTGATGCTGAAGTGAAAAGTTTATTTCCACGCCAAAATTTGTGATTTTCCGGTGGATT
>JAJPXX010000181.1 GCA_021205225.1 Lachnospiraceae bacterium | reverse complement strand
ATATAAGAACGGTTTTAAAGGGGAGAATTCAACGCGGACGATCGAAGAAGGGAACGAGCGTTCGCCGCGAGAGAAAAAGAGACAGAGTCTCTTAATTTCTTGTATTGAAAACATGAAAAGGGGTAAATGAAATGGCAAGACGCAGAAAGAAGCCGAGTGCGGGGAACCGGCGTGGTATGTACACGATTGCCGCGATCGTCATGGTATTGCTTTTGGGTCTTCTGGTACAGAGCCAGTCGCTGAGAGCGCAGAATGCCGAGTATGTGGAACAGATCGCAGCTCTGGAGGAGCAGATTCAGGATGAGGAGGTCCGGGCGGAGCAGATTGACGAGCTTAGCGAGTATCTGAATTCGGATGATTATGAGTATGTAGTGAAGCTGGCGCGAAAGTTGGGGCTGGTCTTTGAGGATGATGTGGTTTACCGTGGTGTTAAGTAGACGGGCAGGATAGAGGAGAGGATATTGCGGATGGTGATATCCCCTTCTTTTTTCATATTTATTTTTTAATCAGCTTCTGTGATTCCGACATATCTTGCACGCATCTGGTGCTATGATACTGAAACGAGGCACTTTTTCCGGCAGGGCGTTTTGCTATCAGAACCGACGCGGCCAAAAGTGCCGCGGAGGGGAGGAATGGCTATGGACGGATGGATGCGGCCGGAGCAGGAGCAGATGGCGCAGTATGCGGAGGCGTTCTATGGGCTGGCCGCGTTGTTTCAGAGGCTGCCCTGCCAGAAGGAACGGCTGAGTGAGGAGGAGCTGCGAGTTCTTTTTGAGGATGTAAAAGAAAGAGTCTGCGTCAAATGTCAAAAAGAAGAAACGTGCTGGGGCGACGCTTATTTTTCCAACTGCCGGATGCTGTATGACTGCCTGCGGGAGATGGAGCAAAGCGGGACATTTTCTCCGGAACAGGAACAGTATCTGCGGAAAAACTGCGGCAGATCTGGGCAGATGTCTCTGGCACTGCGGGCTGGCTACGAGGAGGCGCGGAATCAGCTGCTCTGGAGCAATCGAATGCTGGAGCAGCGGCAGGCCGCGGGGGAACAGATTTATCAGACCGCGGAGCTTCTGCGGCAGACGGCACAGAGCTTTGCAGGCGCGGCCGGAGCAGAGCAGCGGGTTGCGAAAAAACTCCGCAGGGAATTGCAGTATCTGAATGTGGAGTTGGATGATATCCGTGCGTTTGCGAGGGAAACAGATAAAACCGAATATTATCTGACTGCGCATGCGGTAAACCGGAGCATTTGGTCCGGCGGGGCGCTCTGGAAGGATTATCCGGTTTTGCGCCTGGGAAAACGGACACAGGTGGTGTCTGCCCGGTCTGTCGCGGAGGCTCTGTCGGAGTCCTGCGGGGAAAAAATGTGTCCGGCGCCCGATTGCCGCGCAGGCGTGACGGATGTGCCGATGATTTTTCATTTTGTACCGGAAACAAATTATCAGCTGTTTTGCGGCGTTGCGCGCGTTACGAAAACCGGAGAGATGGTTTCCGGGGATAACTATACACTTCTGCAGAAGGATAATGGGAAGATCCTGATGAGCCTTGCGGATGGTATGGGTTCCGGTACGGAGGCAAACCGGGAGAGCGAAAAGGTGATCGAACTGCTGGAACAGTTCCTTGAGGCGGGATTTCCGCAGGAGACGGCGGTACGGCTGATCAATTCGTGTATGCTGCTGCAAAATGGCAGCCAGATGTTTTCAACGATTGACTTATGTATGGTTGACTTATATAATGCAAAATGTGATATGATCAAATTTGGGGCCGCGGCCACCTTTTTGATTGATGAAAAGGAAATAGAAGTGATCCGCTCCGGCGCGCTTCCGCCCGGCGTGATGCAGCAGTCGGATTATGAAAGCCTGCACCGGACTTTGAAATCCGGTGAGAGCATTGTGATGATGACGGACGGCGTATCCGATGCGCTGCCTGAAGAAAACCGTGAACAGGCCATGGCGGAGCTGATTATCCGGACAAAAACGCGCAACGCGCAGGAGTACGCGCGGAGACTGATGGAGCGCGTTTATCTGTCGCAGAAGCGGCAGGCACGGGATGATATGACGATTCTGATCGGGACAATTTTTGAGAAAAAATAGAGTGGCTGCGAAAGGGTGGAACAACGGCACTTCCGCGAACAGGAGATGGGACGAATGCTGAAGCACATTTTCCGTGTGATACGGGAATATCATATGATAGAGCCGGGAATGCGCGTAATTGTCGGGGTTTCGGGCGGCGCGGATTCGGTCTGCCTGCTGAACGTTCTGGAACGCTACCGCCGCGAGGTGCCATATTCCCTTCTGGCAGTTCATGTGGAGCATGGCCTGCGTGGGAGAGAAAGTCTGGAGGACGCGGATTTCGTGAAAGCTTTATGTGAGAAGCTTTCGGTTCCGTGCCAGCTGGTTCATGCGCGGGTGCGTCAGCGGGCCAAAGAGGAGAAGCTTTCCTGTGAGGAAGCCGGTCGGGCAGAGCGCTACCGGATTTTTCATGAGGCGGCCGAAGCCTGGGGCGCAGACCGGATTGCCGTCGCCCACAATCAGAATGACCAGGCGGAGACGGTACTCTGGAATCTGGCGCGCGGCAGCGGCCTGCAGGGGCTGGGAGGAATCCGGCCGGTGCAGGGTGACATCATCCGCCCGCTTCTTTTTACAGAACGCAAAGATATTGAGGCCTGGCTGCGTGCCAAGGCATTGCCCTGGCGGACGGACCGCACGAATCTGGAAACAGATTTCACGAGAAACCGGATTCGCCTGCGCCTGCTTCCGCAGATGGAAGAAGAATTAAACGGACAGGCCGGACGCCACATTGCAGAGGCTGCCGGACGGCTGCGGGAGATACAGGATTATATTGATAAAAAGACAGATGAGGCTGCGGCGAAATGTTTGCGGGAAAGCGCTGCTTTGGATGAGATGGCGGTCCCCTCTGTCTGGATTTTACTTGATAATTATAATAAGGAAGAAACATTGATTCGCGAGGAGCTTTTAAAGCGGGCGCTGCGAAAATGCGGCGGTATGAAGGATGTGGGCGCCGCGCATATTCAGATGCTGGAGCGGCTCGCGGGGATGGACTGCGGAAAAAGCTGTGATCTGCCCGGCGGGATTCGGGCTGTGCGTGAGGCTGGGATACTCCGCTTTCAGAAGCGCGGGGAAAAAAACGGAAACGAAGCGATTTCTCCGGCAGAAGTTGGAAATGAAAACGGGAATGAATGGATTCTCCCGGTACCCGGCTGCGTTTCGTGCGGCGGATTTTGTGTGACTTCGGAGAAAATGGAGAAGACACCAGGTCTGAAAAAAAATATTTTAGAAGAAAATCAGTATACGAAAGGGCTTTCCGATGATACAATAAAAAAGTGTTTTCGG
>JAJPXX010000070.1 GCA_021205225.1 Lachnospiraceae bacterium | reverse complement strand
CACCGGAAAATCACAAATTTTGGCGTGGAAATAAACTTTTCACTTCAGCTTTTTTGTCAAACTCATGCTGCAATTTTTGTCTGTTTTAAGCAATTTTTACTGTTTCTGTTTTTTCTCATTGCTTTTGCATTTCCGGAAGGTATTTTTCTACATCCAGAAGCAAAATGCAGAGAAGCAGAAGCACACAGGTAATAGCATCTACCCAGATGTAGCTGAATTTCATGGCAGAAATCACTGCCGCAGACTGCGTTTCCAGTGTGGAATCATATCCGGCAGCAGCCAGCACCCACATCACGCTGGCTCCGCCGATGCCCATACCAATCTTCTGTCCCATAGACTGGGAAGCGGACATCAGACCTTCTGCGTGGATGCCGGATTTCCATTCTACATAGTTAGCGGAATCCGCGATAAACGCATAGATGCCGGCAAACATCGGGCCTCCTGCAAAACTCCGCAGAAACGCGCAGCCAAGAAGCAGCGTCTTGCTGGTCGGATCAATGAGAACCAGCAGGAAGCTCAGAATCAGTCCCAGTGAGCATACGGACATGAAAGAACGCTTGGAGAAGCGTTTCGTCAGATAAGGGGTAACAACCAGCATGATAATGCTCGGAGCAATTCCCAGTCCCAGCAAAGTAGCGGTATACATGGAATCCCCCAGCACCCAGGTACAATAATAAATCGTACAGGATGCAGCGTTTGCGTTATAGACCAGAGTGCAGACGCCGAAGATCAGACAGCACCAGAAATATTTGCATTTTAGAACTGCGCCGAACTGTTCAAGCAACGGAGTTGCCTGCTTCTTCCGTCCGGAATGATCCGCTTGTCCGTCATCTTCCATGTCTACTTTTTCCTGACAGACGAGAGCTTCAATCAGAATCAGTACGCCTGCAACGAGACCTACGATGACGCTGGTGTACCGCCAGCCTATGTTCAGGTAAAGCACCGTGATGCCGCTCGCAGCAGCAATCTGCGCCAGGTTCTGCATAATAATCGCCACCGTGGATGTCAGGGTGCGATCCTCAGAATCCCGCGTCATGCGCGGCAGCAGCGCCGTGTGTGAAATGCCGTAAATCGTATACACAATCGCATTCAGGAAAATATAGGTAATATACGCGTAAACCAGCTTCATATGCTCCGCCCAGGCTGACGGAACATTGAGTATGAGAATGATGCCTGCCAGCATCAGCGGGGCAGCCACAAAAATCCAGGGACGCGCCTTGCCCAGCTTCGTATTGGTGCGGTCTACCACACTGCCCATGGCAAAATCACTGACGCCGTCAAAGACACGGGCCACTACCATCATCGTCGCAATGGCCATTGGCGCGATAAGCGCCGTGTCTGTATAATAGGCCGTGATAAAGTTTGACATCAGTACGCTCATAATATTGCCGCCGCTCATACCGCAGCCATACGCCAGCTTCTGCGGAATGGGTACTTTTGTATTTTCGTTTGCTTTCATTTGAATTCCTTCCTTATCGCCATCTCTTTTTCCGGTATACTTCCATACCGCGGTACTATATGTAAAAGCTGTGCGCTCCCGCATCTGCGCTGCGCTCCAGAGCTTTTACAGTAAACCATCCTCAGCGGGTTTCACTCAAACGGAAATACGACTCCCGCCTGCGCGCGCAGCTCCGTCATGATTTTCGAGATTGTCAGAGTCTGCTCCCACGGAGCGTCCTCTGTCTGCGTTTTGCCCTCCCGGATCGCCTGCTCAATCTTGATCCACTCATGCTCGTAGCCTTTCACGAACGGGATTTCTGAATTCACGATCAGCGGCGGAAGTTCCGGCTTCTCCCGAAGAGAGCCATCCAGATTACGAATCTCCAGATAGTTCGGATTCGAGACCACATCCATGTAGATGCTGCCCTCTGTTCCGAAAATCTCACAGTATTCCTCCCGCTCATCTTCCGGTGTATTAATCGTGGAAACACATTCAATCTTTATCCCGCCCGGATAAGTCACTGTATAGTAATCTCTGGCGTCCACGCCGCTCTCCAGCATTTCAAAGTGTCCCACAGCTGATTCATAGTCTGTCCCAAAATGGCAGGTCATCCGGCTTAAGATGTAGGGACCCATATCCAGAAGGGAACCGCCGCCGGTTTCCAGCTTCTTTACACGCTCCAGGAACATGACGTTGCCTTTGCTGATAATCCTTGCACCAGTCAGGCGTCCAATTTTCCCGTCTTTGATAATATGGTCAATAATATGACGGGACGGCAAGAACGCCGGCCAGAGCGCTTCTGATAAAAATACGCCCTTTTCCTTCGCTTTATCAATCATCGTTTTCGCCTGCGTATCATTCACGGCAAACGGCTTCTCCACAACCACATTTTTTCCGTGTTCCAGCGCTTTCAGGCACAGATCCATATGTACATGGTTTGGAACCGCGATGTATACGACGTCAACTGCGTCGTCGCTCATCAGCTCTTCATAGCTGTCATATACCTTCTGCCATCCGTATTTTTCCGCAAACGGGCGGCAGGACGCGGCAGACTGGCCTGCCACACCGTATTTCACAATTCGCTCATTATTCAGCTGACCCAATATATCCGAAATCCAGCTGGCAATTGTGCCAGCACCGCAAATACCTATATTCATATTCTTCCTTTCCGCAGACACATGATTCTCTCTTCAGGCATCGTGCTCTGCTATCACAAAAAATATTCGTACCCTCATTACCAGTCTTTCTTTCTCAGCGTCGTCGGATCAAAATGATCCGTATCCGGCGTGCAGGTCCGTGCCATCACGCAGGACAGCTCCGCCGTCAGTTCCCGAAGCCGGCGCTCTACTCCCGCCGCGCCCTCTGTCATATACGGTTTCACCAGATTTCTCGCCACACACACCCGGTCTGCGCCAAGCGCCAGTGCCTTGTAGGCATCAATGCCGCTTGTAATCCCACAGTCCACAAAAATTTTCACCCGGTCTCCCACCGCTCTTTTGATTTCCGGCAGGACATACAGCGGCGGCACCGCATCCGGAATTTCCCCTTTATGATGGGACAACAGAATCGCCGCCACACCGGCGTCCGCGCATTTTACCGCGTCCTGTACCGACAGAACACCTTTCGCGATAAAAGGCAGCTTCGTGGATTTCACATACATCGCAATCTCATCGGTCGTCTTCGGGCAAAGCTGGCCATAATCCGGCGTTGGATGGTACAGCGTGCCGTCCGGCGCTATGCCATGGTCAATATCCATCGCTACGGCAAAACATCCGCATTCCTCATCATGGCGAATCTCCGAAAGAACCGCCTCATTGTCGCGCTGCATCTTCACAATACGGATACACTGCGCTCCGGTCGCCACCAGCTCATCTACCTCCTGGTTTGAGATATAACCAAACAGCGCAGGGGTATTCATAGCAAGAGCGCCTTTCGCTATCTCCGTCATGCCGTTTTTGTGCAGCAAAGGCGCAATCGCAGACAGACCTCCTACCATGATGGGCGTATCAAATGTCTTTCCCCACAGGCTGGCATGCGTATCCGCCACCCATGAATCCAGGTAGCGGTATTCAATCATATAGCTGTCATAGCACGCTCTGGTGATTTTATTTGAGTCATCGT
This sequence comes from Lachnospiraceae bacterium, assembly GCA_021205225.1. Taxonomy (GTDB): domain Bacteria; phylum Bacillota; class Clostridia; order Lachnospirales; family Lachnospiraceae; genus Choladousia. The sequence goes on along the minus strand of JAJPXX010000070.1, from coordinate 52,982 downwards.
TCTCGGATTTCAGCGAATAGGGCGTATAGCCAAATTGAAGCCCGTCCGCCCGTCTGGGGCTGTCCGGACCGCCAAAATATCGGTCTTCACTGTAATCCGCTGGTTTTGGTTCCTGCATAAAATACTTCCTCCTCATTCTCATTTTCTTAATTATAAAGAATCCCCATTTGAAAAGGAATGAAAAAGATGTTACTATAGCGGTAAAGAAAATGTACCAGACACATAGCGCACGAGCAAAATTTCGGTATGAGCACACGGAGGACTCTTTCTATGAACACCAGACAGCTTCAATTATTCGTGACCATCGCAAACCTGGGAAGCTTTTCAAAAGCGGAAAAGACCGAGTTCATGTCAAAGCAGGCCATGCTGCGTCAAATGAACCAGCTCGAAGACGAGGTCGGGGAAAAGCTGCTTCTTCGCAATACAGCCGGTATCACTCTGACCGACGCCGGAAAGAGCTTTTATGAGGGAGCCAGGGATATTCTGAAGCTGGAAAATGATGTGTTTGCACGCTGCCGCGAGTCTTCTCCGGCACAGGATTCGATCCGCATCAGCTACGTAGAGCACCAGGTTCTCCTGAATGACGTTACAGAAGCCTTCGCGGTAAAATATCCGGACATCCGCATCCATCGCGTCGTACACCCAAACCATAGCGGTGAATACCGGGTGGAGCATGACATCGCGGATGTGGGAGAGACTTTTTACTCCAATCTGACCGCGCATTCTCCTCTTGCCTACACCAAGCTGGCGGATATGCCCTATCTGGCCGCCATGGCGCCGAAACATCCTTTGAGCAAAAAAGCCGTGATCTCTGTAGAAGATCTCGCACCATATCCGATCATCGTCTATGAGCCAATGATGAAAAAAGAATATTTAAAAGAACTGGAACAATTTCATTTTCTGGACGTGCATAGTGACGTAGACGCGCAGGTGCAGGCTGCTTTCTATTGTGCCGAGACCGATACCGTCCTGCTCACAGCGAACCATTTTGTCCGCACCATTCCTGATTTGCTGACACTTCCGCTCGCACAGGACTGGAGCGAGGAATACGGCATCATTTATCGCCCGAATCCTTCCGGGATTGTACGGAAATACATCGACCTGGCAGTCGCGAAATATGGCGCGAATAGTGCATCCGAAGCTTTTTATAGTGAACGACAAAAATCTTTTGTCATTCACTATGAATGATGCACACAGACGCGCAAGGGATGGCTGCTTGCGCAGCCTCGCGTCTGGCGCAAAGTAAAACGACTTACGTCGTTTACTATATTTGTTATGAAAGAAGAAACGGGTACGGCAGCAGCCGCAAAATACTCTGCCCGGCTCTGTGCATCAGAAAAATCCCCCGTGGCAAATAAATTTGCTCACAGGGGATATCGAATAATCCAGGTGTTTTCTACAAAAGTCTATCTCTTATTCTGTTTCATTTCTGACAGGCTGCTCACTGTTCCAGCGCATACTCCGTCGAATATTTCCCGGCCAGACGTCCGAATACAAACGCATCCGCTGTACCGGAACCGTCTACTCGGTAATTTCCATGGAACCCTCCGGTCACCTCACCGGCTGCGTACAGACCGACAATTGCCTCGCCATTGGTGTCAACGACCTGTGTGTACTCATTGATCAGGATACCGCCCATGAAGTAATGCGCACCGACGCCAAAGTTATAACCATAAAGCGTTCCTTCCAGCTTGTTCAGGTTTTCTTCACGGCCAAACTGGCTGTCCGCGCCCGCCTCGCAGTCCGCGTTCCACTGATCAATCGTTGCCTGCAGCGCGTCCGCGTCCAGACCCAGATTTTCCGCCAGCTCTTCGACCGTCTCGCCGGATACCACATAGCCCAGCTCCATCAGGCCTTCCAGCGTCTCGTTCAGGTTGTTCTCTGTAAAGATGCAGTATGCCATACCATCCGGCTGCGCAAGAATCGCGTCAGACACCTCAAATCCTTCTGCTACGAAACGCTCCGCGTTCTCGTTCACATAAATCGCGTCCGGATTGAAGCCGCCCGGCAGGTTCATCGGTGTAAGCAGGCCATAGCCGACAATTACATGCGGGAAGAGCTGAATGTCCTCCAGATTTACCGTATCCGCGCCAAGCTCCTGCGCCATCAGCAGGCCGTCGCCTGTTGTCGGAGCAATCTCATCCGTGATCGCGTTCGCAAGATCCGGACGTACCTGGGCGAGCAGCTCGCTGTTCTGTCCGAAACCGCCGGTAGCCAGTACAACGGCTTTTCCGGTGAAAGTTACTTCATTCCCATCTGCATCCTCGCAGACCACACCGACAACCGCGCCGTTATCGTCCGTCACCAGCGTAGTCGCGGTTGTGTTCAGATACAGCGTGATATCCGTAGAGGACAGGGAATTATTCAGCGCGTTAATCAGCGTCGTGCTGGTCTTGCCGTCTGCGGTGGCCATCAGCATAAAATCACTGTTGCCGCCCTCTGCGCTAAACTCTACGCCCAGAGAAGCCAGCCAGTCGATCGTCTCGCCGCTGTTCTCTGCAAAAGCGGTCACCAGCGCCTCGTCTGCGTCTTCATTGTTTAACTGTGCCTCAATCAGCTCCTCTACAGTGACCGTAACGCCCAGATCCGTCTGCACCTGAGATTCCGCTGCGTTAATGCCCATCGTCGCGCAGAGCGTGTTGCCGCCGACATTCGAAGATTTTTCAATCAGGATCACAGACGCGCCGTTCTCATCCGCCGTCTTTGCCGCCGAAAGGCCGGCGCCGCCCGCGCCGATCACAATCACATCGGCCTCTGTCACCGGATAAGCCTCCTCATCCGACGCCGCAATCTCTTTACTGCTAAGCGCCTCAATATCGCCGCCTGCCTGCTCCACGCAGGCCGTCAGAGCTGCGATATACGCTGTAGATGAAATCGTCGCACCGGATACCGTGTCGATTGCGAGAGACTGATTCGCCAGCACCGTCTCCGTCAGCGTCTCCATCGCCGCCGCGCCGATGGTCGCTGTCTCCTGGCTCTCCACCTGGATATCTGTAATCTCACTCTCACTGAACGTAACCGTCAGGGTAACGTCTCCATTGATACCTGCTTCTGTCGCTGTGTAGGTGCCCGGATTTGCAAATACTGCTTCCTCTGCATTTGCCATGACCGGTACTGCCGCAACCGTCATCAGTGCTGTGAGCGTCCATGCAAACGCTCTTTGTCTCATTGACTTTCTCATGCTCTTTCTCCTTTCTTCTTCCTGTAGCAGATAGAACTGCGTCCAGATGATGTCCGTAAATAGCTTTTGCCATATACGGTTCCAAAGATTCAGGCATCTGTCTTATGCACACGATGCCAAAAAACGTAGACTCAGCTTACCATAACCTGCCACAGAATTTTCATTCAAACTTCGTAAGGACTGGAGCAAATTCTGCATTAAAAATGGATACGGTCTCCTCTCCATTTTTCCGGAGACAGACCGTACCCATTACTGATCGCAACCCGACCACAAACTACCTGTAATTCTTTATGACAATCTGCAGCGATGTCCGCCCCATATATTCATCGATGGACGGATAATAAGTAAAGTCCATATGGATGCGGTTGCTGCGTCCGCTAAAAACGTTCTGTACTTCTTTCTCGCCAAACTTTTGCCGCAGATACGCCTGGAACGGCTCAGGATCGCCGAAAAGCAGGGCGTCCATGATGTATCCCTGGCGGTTCTGGACACGCATTTTCACTACGTTTTTATTCTTTCCAAGGATACGCGCGGATACGACAAACAGAGAAGTATCCGCGAACAGCGGCTTTTCATTTCCTTTTCCGAACGGCTCCAGCAGGGAAAGCTCTTCAACTACCTTACTGGATATGTAATTAATCGGCATGGCAACGTCAATGCTGACCTTTTCTGCCAGCTCGTCCTCGGTCAGCGTACAATTCTCATTCAGACGGCGGCGCATATCACTGATACGATTCTTTTCGAGAGAAAAACCGGCTGCCATCGGATGCCCGCCGAATTTCAGGAAAAGATCCTGGCACTTCACCATCTCCTCGAACATGGAATAGGCCTCAATCGAACGGCCGGAGCCTTTTGCCACACCTGTATCCGCCGCTCCTGACTCGGCTGCGCCCGAACCGCCTGCGGTGAATTCACCCGCCTCATTTTCCGCATCTTCTATGGACGCTCTGGCGTCAGTAAGCACAAACGTGGGCTTGTAATACCGCTCCCGCAGCCGCCCGGCCACGATTCCGGCAATGCTCTCATGGCACTCCGGAAGATAGACAACCAGCACCCGGTCTTCCTGATATCTCTTGTCGGCTTCAATCAGGGCGCAGGCGGCTTTTTCTGCCTCCTCTGTCATCGCCTTTCTCTCGTCATTCAGTTCCTTCAGCTGCGCGGCGATTTCTTCTGCCTCCGCTTCTGTTTCAGAAAGCAGAAGGCGCAGGGAACGCTTTGCAGTGTCAAGACGTCCGCTTGCATTGATGCAGGGTCCGAGGACAAACCCAATGTGGTAAGAAGTCAGAGCCGCCGGTTCCAGATTGTTTGCGCGAATCAGAGCGTTCATCCCCAGGTTTTTTGTGCGGCGAAGCCGCTTCAGCCCCTCTTTTACCAGAATCCGGTTTTCTCCGTCCAGATCCATGACGTCGCCGACCGTCGCAAATCCGGCAAAGGCCAGCAGCTCGTCCGCGTCCGCCTGCGGGCGTCCCATCAGACGGTAAAGCAGGCAGACCACCTTCCATGCCACTGCCGCGCCGCAGAGTTTTTTATAAGGATACAGACAGCCCGGCTGATGCGGATTTACCACAATGTCCGCTGCCGGCAGGCGGTAAATTCGCTTTTCATGAAGCATGGGAACACGAACAGCCAAATCTTCGCCCTCCTGTTTGCCTTCTTCCGCATCATCTGCCGCAAGGAACAACGGCTCATGATGATCTGTCACAATCACCGTCATTCCCTTTTCTTTCGCATAAGCGATTTCTTCAATCGCGGCAATACCGTTATCACAGGTCAGGATGGTGTCCACCTGCTCCTGACAGGCAAATTCGATCAGGCGCTTATTCAGGCCATAGCCATCCTTCATGCGGTCCGGAATCTCATAATCTGCATTGCCCCCGCAGGCAGCGATGGCTCGGTAAAGGATATAGGTTGCGCAGACCCCGTCGATATCATAGTCGCCAATGATGTGGATTTTCTTTCCTTCCTGTATTTTCTTCTCTAAAAGCTCCGCCGCCTCACGGCAGCCTTTCATCAGCTCCGGATCATAAAGGGATGAGAGGTCTCCATGCAGATATTCCTGAATGGCTTCCATCCCTATGATCCCGCGGTTTCGGATCAGGCGCGCGGTCACCTGGTCAATCCCAAATTTCGCCGCGATAGCGGAGAAATCTGCCTTTTTGGCGGCTACATACCATTTTTCTTTCTTTTTCATTCCCATTCTCCTCACCTCAGGCCAGAGAACCCATCGGGTCCCACGGTTTGAGCATGATCGGCTCACTGTCATATGCATTCAGAATCTCTTTTGAAAGGTACTTTCTGTTGACTACTACCTGATACATATATTCATCAAACCAGCGGTCGCTCATGACAAAATAACCTTCTCTGCCAGTCTCATCTCCCCAGCTGTTCTCCACCTGCCAGCGGTTTGGCTTTCCGTTCTCATCCAGGTTTACGCCCTGAAATACCATCGCGTGCGTCATCAGACTCTGACCATAGTCCAGTCGCTCCGCCTTTGTCATGGAGAAGGATGTCTGAAACAGATCCTCCAGCGCATAATTATCCGTATCCAGTACGCCGCTCTTGCGTTCCGAACGCTTGCCAACATCACAGCCGAACCACACGGGTTCGCCGTCCTTCATCTGCGCGATAGCCGCCTTTTTCAGTTCTTCAATAGGCAGATTCACATAGCGCACCGCTCTCCCCTCGAGAACATTTCCGAGATATTCCACCCCGTAGCTTCTGTAGTACGGCTTATCGGCAGTCGGCGCGTTGATCAGGCTGATGTAATCGTTCAGATTGAGGCCTATGTATTTCTCATAAAATGTCTTCGGGGTCAGATTTGTGTCACGGTGGAAATTTTTATCCTTATCGCGGTACTCAAAATCAAAGGTCTTCGGCGGCTTGCCAAAACCGATACAGAGCATATTGTAGATCGTCTCCATCATTGAAAACTTCATGCCGCGAAGCGTCTCTGCTGATTTTCCATCCGCGTGTCCGCGTCTTAACACACAGGCAAACTCGCGAAGCTTCTCCGTCAGATAAGCGTCAAGCTCCCTGGTCGCGGATGAGACTGCGCTCTCCGGCATGGCTGACTTAGGTACCAGACCATATTTTTCCACAAGGCTGCAAAGCATATCCCACTGTCCGCCGTCATTTTCCGGCTCGGAAAGCAGATGCGCGATCAGACGTCCGTCCGTCGGCTCATCCAGTGTGGAAAGAATACTTTCCAGAAAATAGTTCGCCTTCTCCAGTTTATCGTAAAAAACCGTATAATTCTGAGACAGTTCAAACGTCTCCATCCCGGTCTTTTTCATCACCTGCGCGCGCATCACATTCAGCGCGGCAAACATCCAGCAGCGTCCGCTCTGCTTCTGATTTGTGATTTTCCCATGCTCCAGGCTGATGGAAAAATCATGCGTGACCTCCCGCGCCGCCTGATAGTTCGTTGCCGCCGCATTCACCCCGTTTGAAGTCACGGCATACATCGCGACCCGGTTCGCGCGGTCTGCGTCAAAAAGCTCCTCAAAATGAAAAAGATCCTCTTTTGTAACTGATGTATTCATTTTTCCTTTCCTCCTGATCGTATAAATATCATCCTGTTTCACAGACAAAACACCCGCAATAACCCCAATATAAGAAGATGTACCGGATAAAACAGGTAGAAAAACCACTGAGAAAACGCTCTCCCCTTCTCCATGCGCTTTCCATTATACAGCTCTGCAATCGCCAGACCCGCCAGCGCCGGTCCGACCATCGTTCCCAGGCTCAAAAGCATATTTTTCTGCAGCGGGTAATAGCCGATACCGCCCGTAAAATTAGCAAGGCCAAAAGCCAGCGTTGCGATAACGAAAGCCTTTCGGATCTCCGCTTTCTCCTGTCCGGCCCGTACAAACAGAATTGTAAAAACCGGCGCCAGAACTGCCCAGTCCGAAAAGACAGAAGCCACGACCAATGCAAAAACAGCCAGTTTTCTCAAAAATGGATTTCCAATCCGCTCCATGGCTAGGATAATAAGAAGGCATAGCAGCAGGGTAAAAATCATGTTCATCCCCTGAAAAGCGATCCCTCCGCCGGACGTAAACGCGAGACAGAACGGAAGCTCCGACAGGAGCGCAAATACCGCCAGCCGGATGCCGTAGAGCCTCTTCGAATGCGTGTAGCGGTACCCTTCCACCAGAAAATAGCACATAACCGGCGCCGTAAAATATCCCAGGTCAATGAACAGCTCTCTCAGGAACGTCCCCGGCAGCGGAAATACATGCGCGATGTGATTCAGCAGCATTGTAAACATGGCAAAGTACTTTATGGCATCCCGGTTAAGTCCTTTTTCCCTCATAAATTTTTCTCCGATCTCCGTCGTTCTGCAGCAGAAGCGTCCTTACATAGCCAGCCTGATTATACCTGTCCCCTCTGAAAAATCTCAGACGAAATCTGGAATTGGCATTCTTGAGCAGTTATTTCATATCTTGCCACAATTTACCAGTAAATGGTCACCCACAGGAAGCATCGAGCCCTTCCAGCAGCATAACCCCCTTCGGCGCAAGAGAGATCTTCTCTCCCTTTTTCAGATGCTGATCACTTAAAAGCTCCGTCCGTTCCGATGGAAGCGTGATTTCCGCCATCTTCTCCGTATGGTTCAGCACATACAAAATGCTTTTCCCATTTGCAAAGCGTTCTGTAGCCTCAATTCCCGCTTTCCGATTCTCTGACGGCAATGGAGCGCCATCGGCAGCCGCATCTATATCGGACGCCGTCTCTGCCATCCAGGAAATTGCGTCTGCTTCCAGCACCGGACGCACTCCTTTTTCTTCCATCCGCTGCCGCAGGAACATACGGTAAAAATCATCCGAAAGCCTGGTCGCAACATAATACGCTTTTCCCGCGCCGTATCGGTTCACAGTCAGCGCCGGGGAACCGGCGTAGAAGTCCTTTTCATATACAGAGAGCGTCTCGGCGCCCTCCGTGTGCAGAATATCACAGAGCAGCCGCGCCGGATAGCGGACGCCCTCAAAAGTCATCTGGTTGCCCGTATCCGGCGGCAGGGCGTCGATCTCTTCTACCCAGATACCGAGGACATCCCGCAGGCGTCCCGGATAGCCACCGGTAATCACCAGGTCATGCTCATCCACGATCCCGCTGAAAAATGTCGTAATGAATGTACCGCCATCCCGCACAAAGCCGCGGATTTTTTCATCATAACCGCTCTTTGTCATATAAAGCACCGGGGCAATCACGACATCGTACCGTGAAAGCGCATCCTCTTCGCTGATCAGGTCAACAGCATAATTCTGTTCCGCCAGCGCCCGGTACCATAGAAACACCTCATCCAAATAGTGCAGATCGGTATTGGGGCCTGCCGAATATTCCAGCGCCCACCAGTTATCCCAGTCGAACACGATTGCCGCCTTCGCGCGGCTTCTTCCGCCGAGCGTATGCGCTCCCAGCTTTTCAAGCTCCGCGCCCAGGGCCGCGATTTCCCGGAAAACCCTCGTATTTTCATTGCCGACATGGTCAATGACCGCGCCATGGTATTTCTCACACGCGCCAATACTCCTGCGCATCTGGAAAAACATCACCGTATCCGCCCCGTGCGCCACCGCCTGATAGCTCCAGAGACGCATCACGCCGGGGCGCTTCAGCGCACAGTAGGAAAGCCAGTTGGAAACGCTGGGAGTCTGCTCCATCAGCGCAAACGGCATCCCGCCCTTGAGACCGCGCATCAGGTCATGGCTCATCGCAGTGCGCGCATATGGCGCGCCATTCTCCGGATAATTATCCCAGGAGACAAAATCCATGGATTTCGCCCATTTCTGGTAATCCAGCGGCTTATAGGTTCCCATCAGGTTTGTGGTAATCTTCGCATCCGGGACATAAGCGCGGATCGCCGCGGCCTCCGCCTCATAGCATGCCAGCATACTGTCAGAGTTGAAGCGGCTGTAATCCAGTGAAATCCCCTGGAAATTCGTCCTCGTCTCCGCAAAATGCTCACTGCGCAGATCCGGCGCCACGATTTCATCCCAGTCATAAAAGGTATGCCCCCAGAAAGCCGTATCCCAGGCGCGGTTGACCTCATCAATCGTACCGTACTTACGTTTCAGCCAGACGCGGAATGCCTTTTCGCAGTTTTCACAATAGCACGCACCGCCGTATTCATTTGAGACGTGCCAGGCTGCAATACTCTTGCGCTGTCCATAGCGCTTCGCCAGCTCCCCTGCCAGACGCACAGAATACTTCTGGTAAGTCGGGCTGTTCGGGCAGGAATTGTGGCGGCTGCCGAATTTCCGCTTTTTCCCGTCAAACTCCACCCGAAGGACATCCGGATACCGCTTCGCCATCCACGCCGGATGCGCGGCGGTCGAAGTGGCGAAGCAAACCTTCAGTCCGTTTTCCTCCACCAGATCCATAATCCGATCCAGCTTCGAGAAATCATAAATCTCCTCCGACGGCTGCAGCGCCGCCCAGGAAAATACGTTCAGCGTCACGATATCAATTCCCGCCAGACGGAACAGGCGCATATCCTCCGCCCAGACATCCTCCGTCCACTGCTCTGGATTATAATCGCCGCCATAGGGAATTTTCTGAATCCTGCTGTCATTTATCATGCTGTCTCTCTCCTCACCATTTTTCTCATCTGTCCCCATTCCAGACATCACCCACTCTTTTTCTTCTCTGATGTCTGGCACATCCCTTCCACGCTTATGCCAGGCATTGCTCTGCGTGCCTTACAGAACCCGGCGCTCCGTCACCAGAGTCATCGGACGGATATCCTCCGGCCTCGTCGGCACCTCATCTACAATCTGGAACTCAAACGCCAGCGCAACCGTCGTATGCCCCGGATGCGCCGCCAGGTAGCGGTCATAAAAGCCTTTTCCATAGCCGCAGCGGTTCCGCTCCAGATCAAACCCCACGCCCGGCACAATCAGAAGCGCCGCCTCTGCCGAATCCCCTGCGGCCGGCCTGTCCGTCGCCGGTTCCGGCACATGAAAATAGCCATCCTCCACATCGTCATAAGAAGAAATATAATAATAGCTCATATTTTCCCCTTCCACCTTCGGGGCAGCCACCTTCTTTCCCAGACGCCAGGCCGCCTCAATCAGCGGTTTTGTGGAAACCTCGCCTTTGCAGTCCATATAAACAAATACCTCGTCCGCCGTCTGGAATTCCGGCATCGCCAGCACTGCCGCGCAGATTTTCTCACTTTTTTCTTTCAAAACGGCCTCGGACAATTCCCGACGCCGTTCCTTCACCATCCTTCTAATTTCCCTTTTTTCCATACTTCTCACCCAGATTCTCTATCGTACCGTCCGGATTCACCACATCTATATTGTTCAGCTGTCCCCGCAGATTTCTGCGGACCGCCTCGATATATTCCTGCCGAAGCATGGCCTGCTCCTTTCGCTCTGCTTCCGTCAGCCCTTCCGCCTTCGCGCGCCGCGCCAGCTCATTAATCCGCTGTAATTTATTCGCGTCCATTTCTGTATTCCCTTTCTTTTTTCATTCCCGCAAAGCTGCGAGCCAGGCAGCCGTGCCTGCACAGGTATCTGGCGGCTATCGGAATAATCCAAGCTTCCTCAGGAAACGAATCAGCACCGTCCCCTTGGGTAACGCCGCGATCTCCTCCTGTGTAACCCCGTGAAACGACACCATCCCGATCCCGTATACTGCCACACCCGCAATGACCGCGATAAAAGTAGACACGGTATTACCCAGAAACGTATGAACCGCCATATATACCAGATAAGCGGCCGCCGCCATAATAACAGAGACAATAGCCGGCACCACAAACGTGCGGTAAAGCTCCTGCCGGTAATTCAGGAATCTGGCAATCGAAACCGCATTTAAAATACTGATCACAACAGCAAAAATAATATTGGCTATCACCACAGAATAAATGTTCAGATTAAATGTCGTCAGCAGAATATACAATGCGGCCAGATGAATGGCCAGGGCAATACAGCAGTGAATCAGCGGCTGGCGCATCCGTCCAAGCCCCTGTAAAATTCCGGTTGACAGGGTAGAAAGCGCGTAAAAAACAATCATCAGAGCGCCCGCCTGCATAATTCCGACCGAAAGCGGCGTCCCCGTCTCATTCGTAAAGAGCATAGTGATAATCGGCTCCGCGAGAGCCGCCATACCCGCCGCGCAGGGAATGGTAAGAAACATGGTAAAGCGGATAGAGGAGCTGACCTTCTGGCGCGCGTCCTCCTTATCCCGCTTTTCCATCGCCGCGGTCAGGCTTGGCACCACCGACGGCGACAGGCTGGACGCCAGTGCCAACGGCACATTCATCAGGACACGGAACTGCCCGGAATAAATGCCCCAGATCGTCGTCGCCTGATCCTCCGTAAAGCCCTGACGCTGCAAAACATTGCTGAACACACCCAGATCAAGCACATTCGTGATATTATAGACAACGGTACTCAGAATAACCGGAAGAATCGTAGCGATCAGTTCCCGGTAAATATCCGCAGAGGATTCCCGGACGCCTGTGTGATCCTTGCGCATCCGTGTACGGAGTGACTTCGACTGCGCCAGATAAATCAGCATCACGACAATCAGCGCCACCGTAATGCTGGCCACCGTACCAAAGGTAGCGCCGGCAGCGCCCCAGGCCGGCGCCAGGGAAGCATTTCCTTCTGAAGCCGCCAGGCTCTCGCCGTAGCTGTACATGATATTTGCGCATACCAGGCTTATGACCGCATTCACAATCTGCTCGATCACCTGAGAGAACGCGGTCGGAACCATGGTGCCGTAGCCCTGGAAATAACCGCGGAAGGTACCCAGAATCGCAGAGATAAAGATCGCCGGAGCAAGGACGCGCAGGCCATACACCGCCAGCTCCATTGACATCATATATTTTGTAATGAATCCGGCGCAAACGTAGGTAACCAGCGCAATAGAACCGCCCAGAAGCATGGAAAACCGCACCGCGCATAAAAAGACCCGGTGCGCGTTTCGGTATTCTCCCCTGTGTACTCTGGCGGATACAAGCCTGGACACAGCCAGGGGCATATTGAAGCAGGATACCATCAGAAGGATCGCGTAGACCTCATTCGCGGTAGAATAATATCCGTTGCCCTGGTTTCCCAGAATATTCTGGAGCGGGACACGGTAAAGCATTCCAATCACTTTTGCGAGAATCGCCGCCCCCGCAAGGATGGACCCCTGCACCAGGAAACCATTTCCACTTTTGTTCTTTTCTTTCACAGTCTAACCTCTTACCCCTCGATGGAAACCGCATCCGTATTAGAATTCAGAATGATACACACCCAGGTCTTTCCCTGATTTAAAGTGATCTCATTGCCATCCGAATCATAATAATGCGTTACGCCGAAATTGCCTGACGCATACGGATCGGACGAGCTGTCGTCCTTCGACCAGGTAATATCAATCGCTTTCCCCTGCGTGATGTATTTTCCGGAACCGCCTGAATACGCATTAATGCCAAGGTAGCCATTGTCGTCCAGCACAGAGGAGGAACAATACTGGAAAATAATATTTTCATAGGTAAGCGCGTTCCCGGTCAGATAATCGGTCTGTACATCCCCGTACTGATATCTGGTATATTGGCCAGTCTCAGAATCATATACAAAATAGGCATTGTTGTAAGAATATCCGGGAGATACAGTAATCGCGTCCTCGCCATTTTCCAGTGTGACGATCTCATCATCACCGGCAAACTGATAATGCCCGCTTGCGAGATATTCCTCCGAATAGTCGGTGGAGATGCCCTTGTACTCAATGCCCGCCTGAATCATTTCATAGTTGGTAAAAACATTGTGCGGAGCTACGAAGTCATCGGAGCGATAGTAGACAATCTCTCCCTCTCCGGAGTAACTCAGACCATTATCCCCCATACCGCTCAGACGCACCGTATCCGACATATTCAGCAGGTCGACTGCATATACCGCTTCTCCGTAATGCATATAAATTGCTTCAAACTCCCGCGCAAAATAAATAAAGTATTCGCGGCAGCTGCGCACAGAACCGATCCGCTCCACATCCTGATAATCCTCAAGGATCCCCAGAAGTCTGGTGATACCGCCCTCAACCGGCGCTTCATAGACAATCTCCGCATTGCTGATGCCCGACTGCGGAAGCGCATCCTGAATATTATTAAACATTACCGCGATCGGGATAGAACGCCCGATGGATTCCGGAACCAGCTTGCCGGTCAGAAAGCTTCTGACCATCTCATCCGTAGTCTCAGCTTCAGTCGTACTTTCGGTTGCGGCTTCTGCCTCCTCTGCAAACGTATGCGTTCCGGCCGCCATAGTGCCGGCCAATACCGCCGCCGTCAGAATACCCGCAAATAATTTTTTTCTGTTCATCCTATATCCCCTGTTCCTTTCTTCTGCAATGATAAAATATTGTGTAATCTGTTTTGCGCGCCTACCGGTAGATTTGCAGAGAATCCAGGATTTCCCTCTGCATCTGCTCCATCTGCGCCGCTTCACTCTCCGTCATATGGTCATATCCAAAAAGGTGCAGCATACTGTGCGTAATCAGAAACGCATACTCTCTGGTCACGGAATGTCCGTAAGAAGCGGCCTGCTCCAGCACCTTGTCCGCGGAAATCACAATATCGCCCAGAAGCAGTTCCCCGCTCTCCGGGTCAAAATAGTCGTCTCCGTCTTCTTCCAGCCAGTCAAACATCCCCGGCGTCTCAAAATCAACCATCGGAAAGGACAGCACATCCGTCGGCCGGTCGATCTGCCGATGCTCCAGATTCAGCCGGTGGATTTCCTCATTGTCCGTAATCAGCAGACCGACACAGGACTCGTATGGACAATTCATATAATCCAGGGTTCCCTCCACCACCTGCCTGGCGATCGCGTACAGATCAATGTCAAGCTTTCCCTCACATTCATTTTCAAAATCAATCGTCATGGAAATCTCCCCCTCATGCGGTATGCCCCGATCGGCTGTCCGAGCGGGACTTCGCCTTTGAGCGCCGCTGCTGCTGTTCCTCGTATTCCTCATAAGCGTTTACAATCCGCTGAACCAGCGGGTGGCGCACCACATCCTGGCTTGTCAGTGTGCAGAAGCTGATCCCTTCCACCTTGCTTAACACCCGGACCGCAATATCCAGTCCGGAAGGTGTGCCTGGCGGCAAATCCTTCTGCGTGCGGTCGCCGGTCACAATCACCTTCGAGCCGAAGCCAATCCGCGTGAGAAACATCTTCATCTGCGCCGGGGAAGTATTCTGCGCTTCATCAAGGATGATATAAGCGTTATCCAGCGTCCGTCCGCGCATATATGCCAGCGGAGCCACCTCAATCAGCCCCTTTTCCATATTTTTGGCGAAACTGTCCGCTCCCATGATCTGATAGAGCGCATCATACAGCGGACGAAGGTACGGATCTACCTTGCTTTGCAGATCACCGGGCAGAAATCCCAGCTTCTCGCCCGCCTCAATCGCCGGGCGCGTCAGAATGATGCGGCCGACCTCCTCATTCTTAAACGCGGCGATCGCCATTGCCATCGCCAGATAGGTCTTACCGGTACCGGCCGGACCGATACCGAACACAATCATATTCTTACGGATCTCATCGACATAATGCTTCTGTCCGAGCGTCTTCGGCTTGATGGGCTTTCCGTTAATGGTGTGGCAGATACAGTCATTGTCCATCTCAATCATGGAAGATGTTTTCCCTTCCATGGAAAGCGCGATCGCGTAATCAACATTCTGTTCTGTAATGATATTTCCGCGCGCTGAAAGCTCGCATAAATTGTCAAATACCTCGCCGGCACGCGCAATCGCATCCGGTCCTCCGACAACCCGGATCCCGTCATCCCGGACCAGCACGGTCACATGAAGCGCACGCTCTACTTTTTTGATATTTTTATCAAACTGACCGAAAACATTTGTCTCGTGTCCGGCCGGTACAGTGAGAGTTCTTTCCGACATACTCATCCTGATGGTTCTTCCTCCTGCATATCCTGTGATGCGGCCGTATCTTCGGCACGAACTACCGCGCATTCATCCGTAATCAGGCTTCCCCTGGCCACAGCCACATTTTCAAACACATCTATTGTAACATTATTTTGAAATATTTGAACCCCTTTTTCTGTTAAATTTTCCATGTAATCGGATAAATGGGATTCCAGAATCTGCCTTGCCTGCTCCTCTGTGTAGCTATATTGCAAACTTTCATATTCCTTCGCCGTATATTTGTAAAAATAAACAGGGAGATAGAAATTTTCCGATAATTGCAGCTGGGTAATTTCTCCCGTGAGGTCAAACAGGTCAAATGTCTTCCGAAAGCCGCCGGGCAGTGCAAAGGAGTATCCGCCGAAGCGGAGCAGATAGTATACTCTCTCGCGTCCGGTGTAATCCTTCAGCGTCGTTTTGAAAGCAAGCTCTTCATAATAGTCTGTCTCAGTTCGAAGCAGAATATCCGCATCTGCGTTTACCGACTGCCAGGAAATGACCGTCCCATCGTCACTGTAGACCGGAATCTGGCCGGATACCAGCATATCTCCCGCTTCGACCTCGTCCCCCACCGCAACAGAAGCGCGTCCTTTCCGGACGTAGATGGAAACGACTGTTCCCGCCTTTGCGGCCGCGATACCGCCGGCGGATTCCGTGGCATCGTCCTCTGTCAGTGCAGATAAGGTTCCCTCCCGGACATAAATGATCAGCCGGGTGCCCTTCAGATCCGCAGACACCCAGGAAAACTGTGTGAAATACATACGAATCTGCTCGGAAAGCTTCTGAGTGTCAACCTGGTTTTTCCACATTCCATGACTGACTCCCTCATTTTCCAGATATTCAAAAATCACATCATCCGTCTGCGACAGATTTCCCTCAATGCTGATATTCCAGATATGCGCCGACAGCCAGGCCATAAACACAGCAGCGGCAATGGCTCCGCAGGCGCATGCCCATCTGGAGCGATATTTATGTATAAAAAAAGGAAAGCCATACCGACCGGCAATCCTGATTCTGGTGTGGCTTTTTCTTACAAACGTTTTCAGCCTGAAAAAATCCCTTTTGGAAACGTAAGTCTCACAGGCTCCATCCATGGGAATCAGGCCCCACAGCCGAATCCCGTGGTACGCGCACAGGTTCAGGAAGCGGCCGCAGGCTTCCCCGCTGATCCGGATCCGGACATACCCACACATAAAATCGAAGAAATGCTGTTCCACAGAGCCTCCCCCTATCGTGTATAAGCTCTCCACCGCCCCATGGAATTTATCGAACTCCGTATTGTCATATTCCTTTATCGCCCGGCTTTTTCACGGCAGATAAGCCACCGCCTCTATCTGGCCGGAAATCTCAATCTCATCCTTTGTATAACAGTCAATCCGCAAGCGTTTCCCTCTTATGCGTATCTGATTTCCCGCAGTCGCCAGAGAAACCTCTTCATCCGTGTAGGAACAGATGCCTTTGAAATTTTCAACACAGACGTGTTCCTGCCCCTCCATACGTACCAGTGCGCGGCCTTTACGGTAATCGTCCGGCAATTGCAGTGCGCGCACCATATTCTCTTTCCCACGCAAGGCTGCCGCTTCCCATCCGCAATTCCTTTGTTGCTACTATATGTGCCGCAGCTTCGCTTTAGAACCTGACACATCTGTCACCGGCGCCGCAGGTCTGCCGGCGAATGCGCAAAGAAAGATTTACTTCATGCGAAAATAAATCTGTGTAGAGCCGCCGCTCGCCGGACGTTTGTCCGTCTCATAGTTCCCAAGCGACATAATAAATGGTGTAAACTTGGTAAAGCCATAATTGCGCACGTCAAACTCCGGCATACGCCTGGAGAGCTGATCGCCAAGCTTCCCGGAAAACAGCCACCCGTCCTCGTCTGAAAACTTTTCGATAATGGCGTTGATCGTCTTGCGCACCTGTTTCAGTTCCTTCTCTTTGGAGGATGTCGATTTTTTCCTCGATGAAGACGCTTCCTTTTGCTTTGCTGCAGAAACGGCCGTTTTCTGCTTTGCAAAGGCTGCTCCTGCCTTTTGCTTTGGAGTCTCCGCTGTTTCCGGTTCTTTCTCTTCTTTCTCTTCTTTCTCCTCTTTTTGCTGATTCGAATAGATCAGATCCAGGTATTTAAACTGATTGCAGGCCGATATAAAAGGCTTTGGCGTCTTCTGCTCGCCCATGCCGATCACCTGCATCCCCGATTCCCGCAGCCGCGACGCCAGCCTCGTAAAATCGCTGTCCGAGGATACCAGGCAGAAGCCGTCCACATTCCCCGAATACAGAATATCCATCGCGTCGATAATAATCGAGGAATCTGTAGCGTTTTTCCCAATCGTGTAGCTGTACTGCTGCATGGGAATAATGGAATTCTCCAGAAGCACATTCTTCCACGACGCCAGCCGGGGACTCGTCCAGTCCCCATAAATGCGCTTATACGTAGCAATCCCACTGTTTGCAGCTTCATCAAGTATGATTTTTACATATCGGTCTGAAATATTATCCGCATCAATCAGAATGGCGAATCTTGGTTCACTGTCCATAGTATATTCTCTTTCCTAATATCATAGTAAACGGCATAAGCCGTTTTACTTTGCGCCGGCAGATTTTCCCGCGCGTCTGTCTGCATCAAAGCGCAGCCTCCCGCTCTTTCGGGTCATAGCCCTGCGCTTTCAGCGCGTCAATAATCCTCTTTTTGTGGTCGGTGCCGAATGCCTCCAGCGTAATCCGCAGTTCGACCGCCGCGTTGCGGTTGGTGCTGACAAACTGGTTGTGATCGAGGCGGATCACATTGCCCTGCTGCTGGGCGATGACAGAGGCTACCCGTACCAGCTCTCCCGGACGGTCCGGCAGAAGCACGGAGATCGTAAAGATCCGGTCTCTCTGGATCAGACCATGCTGCACGACGGATGACATGGTGATGATATCCATATTGCCGCCGCTTAAAATCGATACAACCCGCTTGTTCTGGACATTCAGATGCTTCAGCGCCGCCACGGTCAGAAGCCCGGAATTCTCCACAATCATCTTATGATTTTCCACCATATCCAGAAATGCCACAATCAGCTCATCGTCGCTCACCGTAAGGATGTCGTCCAGGTTTTTCTGAAGGTATGGGAAAATATGAAAGCCAGGCGTCTTGACCGCCGTACCGTCCGCAATGGTATTCACACCCGGAAGCGTCACCACCTCCCCGGCAGCCAGTGAGGCTTTCAGGCATGCCGCGCCTTCCGGCTCCACACCAATGACTTTGATCTTCGGATTCAGGAGCTTTGCCAGCGTCGAAACGCCGGTCGCGAGTCCGCCGCCGCCGATCGGCACCAGGATATAGTCTACAAGAGGTAAATCCTGAATGATTTCCATGGCAATCGTTCCCTGTCCGGTCGCGACAGCCAGGTCGTCAAACGGGTGGATAAAGGTATATCCATGCTCCTCAGCCAGCTGGTAAGCGTACTCGCAGGCCTCGTCATACACCTCTCCGTGAAGAACCACCTCCGCGCCATAGCTTTTCGTGCGGTTAATCTTCATCAGCGGGGTTGTCGCCGGCATCACAATCACCGCCTTACAGCCGAAGACCTGCGCCGCATAGGCGACCCCCTGCGCATGATTTCCGGCAGAGGCAGTAATCAGCCCCTTCTCCCGCTCTTCAGGCGTCAGCGTACTGATCTTATAGTAAGAACCGCGAATCTTGTACGCGCCGGTCACCTGCATATTCTCCGGCTTCAGATAGACACGGTTGCCGGTCTGCGCGCTGAAATAATCACTGTAAATCAATTTCGTCTCCTGCGTCACGCGTTTTACGCATTCGCAGGCTTCATCAAAGCTCTCCAGGGTCAGCATCTCCATGATTTGTCCACCTACATTTCCTTTCCGTTATAATCAAACAGCGCATTCACAAAATCGTCCGCGTTGAACTTCTGCAAATCGTCAATTTTTTCCCCGACGCCGATATATTTTACCGGAATGCCCAGCTCCGAATGAATCGCCACCGCGATGCCGCCCTTTGCCGTGCCGTCCAGCTTAGTCAGAATAATTCCCGTGATATCTGCCGCGGCCTTAAACTCACGTGCCTGCGCCAACGCATTCTGCCCGGTCGTGCCGTCAAGGACCACCAGCGTTTCCTTGTATGCTTCCGGATACTCACGCTCCAGAATACGGTTAATCTTGCCGAGCTCGCTCATCAGATTTTTCTTATTGTGCAATCGGCCTGCCGTGTCGCAGATCAGGATATCTGCGTCCCTGGCCTTCGCAGCTGCAATCGCATCATAAACGACTGCCCCCGGATCAGAGCCCTCCTGTCCGCTGATCACATCAACACCGGCACGGCTTCCCCATTCTATCAGCTGTTCGCCGGCCGCGGCCCGGAAGGTATCTGCCGCCGCGAGAATGACCTTCTTGCCCTGGTCCTTAAGCATACCCGCCAGCTTACCGATGCTCGTCGTCTTGCCAACTCCGTTCACGCCGATCACCAGAATGACTGACTTGCGGTTTTCGAATTCATAAGCAGTCTCCCCAACGTCCATCTCTTCTTTGATACTGTCAATCAGAAGCTGCTTACACGCAGACGGCTCTTTGATATTCTGCTCTCTGACCTTCTCTTTGAGATCCTCAATAATCGATGTCGTCGCATTTATCCCCAGATCCCCCATCACCAGGATTTCTTCGATCTCGTCATAAAAGTCATCGTCGATACTGGAAAAGCCTCTGAAAATCGCGTCAATGCCGGAGACAATATTGTTTCTCGTCTTCGACAGACCCTCTACAAGCCGTTTGAAAAATCCTTTCTTTTTCTTTTCTTCCATATGATTTCCTCACTATCATTTATCATCGGGCAGGGAACGGCCGCCCCGCAGCCCGCCGTTTTCAGGAATCAAGCTCATCTTCGATCAGGTTGACAGAAACCAGGGCGGAAACTCCCTTCTCCTGCATGGTGATGCCATACAGCCGATCCGCCGCGTTCATCGTGCCTCTTCTATGGGTTATGATAATAAATTGCGTATTTTTTGTCAACCGGTGCAGATAATTTGCGTACCGCTCGACGTTGCTCTCATCAAGCGCGGCTTCAATCTCATCCAGCAGGCAGAATGGCGATGGCTTCAGATTCTGGATTGCGAACAAAAGCGCGATTGCCGTCAGAGATTTTTCGCCGCCGGAAAGCTGCATCATATTCTGAAGCTTTTTTCCTGGCGGCTGCGCAATGATGCGAATGCCCGCGGAAAGGATATCCTCATCATCCACCAGCTCCAGCGTGCCGCGCCCGCCTCCGAAAAGCTGGCGGAATGCCCTGTCAAATTCCGTCTGAATCCGTGCAAACTGTTCCTTAAACTGAGTCCGCATGCCCGTATCCAGCTCTTCGATGATTTTCAGCAGCGCGGCCTCCGCCTTTTGCAGGTCGTCATACTGGCTGCTCAGAAATGTGTGGCGTTCTGACAGCTCCCTGAAATCCTCAATCGCATTCACATTGACTGAGCCGAGTGCTTTGATGTCGCCTTTGAGTTCTGAAATCTTTTTCTTCAGCAAAGCTGCCTGCATAAAGCTCTCATCCCGCAGCTCGGCCGCTGAACTCCAGGTCAGGGCGTATTCTTCCCACATATAATTGATCCGGGCATCCTTCTGTTCCGTGATTTTCTCGACCTGTGTTTTCAGGCGAAACGCATCCTTGTCCAGCAGGCTGATCTGTCCGGCAAGGTCTTCCCGCGCAGTAAAAAACTGCTTCTGTGTGCGGCTTAGCTCCTCCCGCTTCGCGGAAAGCTCTGTGAGCTCCTCCTGAAGCGTCTGCTCCGACTTCTCCGCAGCCAGAAGGGTTTCCCGGATCACGGCGATTTGTTCTTCTTTATCCTTTACATTTCCCGCCGCGCTCTGCAGTTCTTCCTCATACTGCCTTTTTTCCTCCAGAAGCCTGGTTTTCTCACCCAGAATCCGGTTCAGGTTCTGCCGGATAAACTGCTCCTTTTGCTCCAGCTTTGAATGAAGAAGCTGTGTATTTTGTACCGCGTCGAGTGCTTCCTGCTCCCCGGTCCGTTTCTCTTCGAGCCTTGCCTGTGCCTCGCTGACATGCTCTGTGATTCTTTTTTCCTCTTCCTCTGAAGCCGTAAGCTCCTCTTGCGCATTTGCAAGGTTTGTGTTGATTTCCCGGATCTGGAGATCCAGCTGCGTATATTCCTTTTGCAGCGCATGATAAGTTTCCGATGTGCTGCTCTGCTTCTCGCTCAGCTCATCCAGACGGAGCTTTGTCGTGTTCTGAGCCAGATACTCCTTCTGCGTTTCCTCATTCAGCCGAACCAGCTCTTCCCTCAGCCGGTTCCGCTCACTGCGCGTCCGGTCAATTTTGGCCTGCAGCCGGTCCAGACGGTCACGGCTTTCCTTCACCCGTTTCTCCAGATCCTCAATCTCTCTGCGCCGCCCAAGCAGATTACCGGAATTTTTGAAAGCGCCGCCTGTCATAGAGCCGCCGGGGCTTAACAGTTCTCCCTCAAGCGTCACAATGCGCAGGGAATGCCGGTATTTTTTCGCCAGTGCGATTGCATGATCGATCTCATCTACCACTACGGTACGCCCCAGCAGAGAATCCACCAGGGGAAGGTATTTCTTATCCGCCTGCGCCAGTGAGGAAGCCAGACCAAGCACACCCGCTTCTTTGAGGGCCTGCGGACTGGAAAACCCGCCCCGGTTCGTTATACCGGAGAGCGGAAGAAAGGTCGCGCGCCCCAGTTTATTCTGTTTCAGGAAAGCGATCTGGCGCTTTGCAGTCTCCTCTGTATCGGTGACAATATTCTGAATACTGCCGCCCAAAGCCGTTTCAATTGCGGTCTCATATTCCTTCTCAACACGGATAATATCTGCCACGACCCCAAGAATGCCCGGCTCCTGCTCCCTGCGTTCCATTACCCGGCGGATACTGTTCCCATAACCGTCATAACGCTCCGCGATATTTTTCAGGGACTCCAACCTTGAGACTTCCCGATGGTAGGCCATCTGATCCTGTTCGATGCTCTGATTGTATCCGGTCAGTTCCCGCTGCGTATTTTCCAGAGTATGATTTACAGAATCGCTTTGGGTATTCAGACTTTCCAGACGCGCGCAGATGCCATCGTACTCTTCCTGCGCTTCTTTGCAAAGTGATTCCTGAGACACCTCCTCGCTCTTAAGCCGAAGTACCTCCTGGGAAAGCTGAGCTTTGCGCAGGGAAGCCTGTTCCGCCATTGTGTCGTAGCGCTGTGTCTGGGCTTTCACAGTCGCACGCTGATTTAACAGGCGGATCACTGCGCTTTTATCCTGTTCAATTCCAGATTCCAGTTCAGAAATCTCTTTGCGGACCTGCGCCAGTGCTGCCTGCTGCGTCTGTTCGTCCGCGCGAACCAGCGCTGCCTGGTCGTTCTGCGCTTTCAGTTCCTCTCTCGCAGTCCTTTCCTGCGCCGCATAATCCGCACTCTGCTCCGCCAACGCACGGATTCTGGCATTCAAATGCTCATCGCTCGTCTCGGCCGTATGAATCTGCTCCTGCAGCAGCTGAATCTGATTTTCAAACTGCCCACGGCGAAGCTTTCCTTCCGCAGCTTCGTCCCGCTTCTCCTGCAGCAGCGCATCCATACGCTCCAGTTCCTCTTGTGCGGCTTCGTATTTCGATTTTGCACGGTCGTATTCCAGGCGGGCAGCATCAAGATGTTCTTCCGTCACGCGCTGTTTTTCGGAGAGAGTTTCCAGATCCCGCTGAATTTTTTCCGTCTCAAGCAAGAAAAGATTTACATCGTAAATTTTCAGCTCATCTCTCTTTTGCAGATAAATCTTAGCGGTCTCCGCCTGCTTCTGCATCGGTCCCAGCTGCCTGGTCAGTTCTGAAAGAATATCGCTGACGCGCGTCAGATTCTGACGCTCCGCATCCAGCTTTTTGAGCGCGGTCTGTTTCCGGCGCTTGAATTTGACAATCCCCGCCGCCTCGTCAAAGAGTTCCCGGCGTTCCTCCGGCTTGCCGTTTAAGATTCTCTCAATCTGCCCCTGGCCGATGATGGAATAGCCTTCCTTGCCGATTCCGGTGTCGTAAAAAAGCTCGTTAATGTCTTTCAGACGCACCTGTGTCCCATTGAGAAGATATTCACTTTCCCCGGAGCGGTAAACGCGGCGTGTCACCGTAACCTCATCGTAAGATACCGCCAGCTGATGGTCTGCGTTGTCCAGCGTAATCGATACGGAAGCAAAGCCAAGGGGCCGGCGGGTTTCCGTGCCGGCAAAAATGACATCCTGCATATTGGCTCCGCGGAGAGACTTCGCGCTCTGCTCGCCAAGCACCCAGCGCACTGCGTCCGCCACATTGCTCTTTCCGCTGCCATTCGGTCCGACAATCGCCGTAATTCCATTGTGGAACTGAAAGTTAATCTTATTGGCAAAGGATTTGAAGCCCTGTACTTCGATATTCTTCAGATACATGATCTATTCTTTCTCCCCGTCGGAAAGCAGAGCATGGAGCGCCTGATATGCCGCTTCCTGCTCCGCCGCTTTTTTGGTACTGCCGCTCCCGGTACCAGCGACCGTGCCGCCGATCTCTACCTCCACCCGAAAGGTCTTGGCATGATCCGGACCGTCCTCGCCTACGATAATATAGCGGATATTGTCGTGAGGACGATCCCGCTGGATCAGCTCCTGAAGTACGGTTTTGCTGTCATAAAAAAGCTTTTTATGCTCAATATCCGTCAGGACAAACCGTTCAATAAATACTCTCGCAGGCTCCAGTCCGCCGTCCAGGTAAATCGCGCCGATCAATGCTTCCAGCGCGTCAGAAACAATCGAGCTGCGCAGCCGGCCGCCTGTGTGCTCCTCCCCTTTCCCAAGCAAAAGAAAACTGCTCAGGTCAAATTCTTTTGCGCATAAAGCCAGAGTCGGCTCACAGACAAGACTTGCCCGCAGCTTTGTCAGCTTTCCCTCCTGAAGCTCCGGGTACATATGATAGAGAAAATCACTGCTTACCACTTCGAGCACAGCGTCGCCCAGAAATTCCAGGCGTTCATTGTCCTGATATTCTTCCGTGCGGTGTTCGTTTGCAAAAGAACTGTGCGATAATGCCTGGAACAGCAGCCGGTCGTCCCGGAAATTATAACCGATTCTCTTTTCCAGACTGGTCATTTTATATTCGGACATGTTTCTCCTTCTATGGATGACCGCATCGATTCCTGTCTTATACAAAATCGGTACAGGCCATTCCCCTCTTGGAAAGAGGAGGCTTCGCAGCCTCCTCTCTTTCCAATCCTCAACCGATTGCCGCCTTAATCGCATCAACTGCGTCTCCGACAGAAACGATTGTCTCCGCCTTTTCATTCGGGATCTCAATGTCAAATTCTTCTTCAATCCCCATGATAATCTGAAATACATCCAGCGAATCTGCACCCAGATCGTCTTCAAATGTAGTCTCCATCGTAATCTCGTCCGCGTCAACATTTAATACCTCCGCGATGATACCCTGCAATTTCTCGAATTCCATACCCTGCACTCTCCTTTTCAATTATTCTTTCCGAGATTTTCTTTGATGATCTCATTAATTTTCTGTTTTTTAAATAATTCGCACTGATAAATGGAGGTCGTGACCTCCTGTGCTTTTGAGCTGCCATGTGTCTTCACAACCAGCCCCTTCAGCCCGAGCAGCGGAGCGCCGCCATACTGGCTTCCATCGAAGGATTTCAGTGTCTCCTTCAGAGAAGACTGGATCAGCGCCGCGCCGATCTTCATCTTCATGTCCTTCATCAGAGCGCCCTTCACCATATGGATCAGAGTAGAACCGACTCCCTCGTAAAGCTTCAGGATAACATTGCCGACAAACGCCTCACATACAATGACGTCGCATACACCCGCCGGAATATCTCTCGCCTCGACACTTCCGATAAAATGAATATCCGTACATGCCTTCAGAAGCGGGAATGTCTCTTTTATAAGCGCATTGCCCTTCTCCTCTTCCGCACCGATATTCACAATCCCTACGCGCGGATTCTTCACACCGAGCACCTTCTCCATGTAGATCGAGCCCATCCTCGCAAACTGTACAAGGTGCGGCGCTCTCGCGTCCACATTCGCGCCGCAGTCGATCAGCAGAGACATGCCTTTTTCGGTCGGAATAACAGGCGCCAGGGCAGGTCTCTCTATGCCCCGGATTCTGCCGACAATCGCCTGGCCGCCGACAAGGACAGCCCCGGAATTACCCGCGGAGACAATCGCGTCTGCCTCCCCCCGCTTTACCATCTGCAGCCCGACAACCAGAGAAGAATCCTTTTTCGAGCGAATTGCGTTCACCGGGGGTTCTGCCGTCTCAATCACTTCCTCACAGGGAACCACTTCGACTCTGTCCTTCGGATAGGTGAATTTTGACAGTTCACTCTCAATCGCGTCCTTTCGCCCAGTCAGAATCACATGGATGCTCTCGCGGCCGTTCACGGCGTCCACCGCACCCTTTACCAGCTCGCCCGGCGCATTGTCTCCGCCCATGGCATCGACAACAACGCGGATCGCATCACTCATAGTTTTCGCCTCCATTAGCTTCCGGCGCAAAGCTCTTCCGAACAAAAAAGTATTCAGAAAGCCTTACTCCACAAATCTGTTGTTACGTAACTGGTATACACTATACTAGACATCATCCTAAAATGCAACCAAAAAGTTAAATTAGAAAAAATGAAAAGGACCGCCGCAAACTGCGCCACTATTCTGGCTCATTTACGACGGCCCTGATGAATCATTACCAAAGATCAGTCGCCAACAGCGATAATCTCTTTTTTATTGTACGTTCCGCAGGCCTTGCATACTCTGTGCGGAAGCATCAGCTCGCCGCATTTGCTGCACTTTACAAGAGTCGGAGCGCTCATTTTCCAGTTCGCTCTTCTTTTATCTCTTCTTGCCTTGGAATGTTTGTTTTTCGGACAGATAGACACGGATCACACCTCCTTATAATTACTGAAAATATCAAGGACCTTTGCCATTCTTGGATCAAGGCTGCCCTTCCGACACGAGCAATCTCCCCTGTTCAGGTTCTGCCCGCACATCACGCATAACCCTCTGCAATCGCTGCGGCAGAGTACGCGCTCCGGCCAAACAAGCAATGCCTCATCATGGATTAGCTGATCCACATCCAGGTAATATCCATCAATATAATCATTTTCTTTTAAATCAAGCTCCAGCTCCGGCTGAATGTTCAGTCTGCGGCTGACGCTCTCCAGACAGCGCGCACAGGGAAATTCTACCTCCAGCTCTATCTCACCGCGAATGGAAAGCTTCTGGTTGCCTTTGTTTTCAACCTGCAGGGTACCGGTCTGTTTATCCAGTATCCTGAACTCGCCAAAACGATAAGAAAGTACGGAAAGCTCCGGGAGGATCTCATACTGTACTGTTTTCCCTTCATTTAAAATCACATTGGTTAAATCAAGCAAAATAGTACCACCCCACTCCCTAGCGCACTTCAAAGATTATAACTGCCAGATATTGTTTTGTCAACAAGTTTTTTTATCACAAAAGGGCTACTGTCTCACGGCAGATCGCAAGCTCCTCGTTGGTCGGGATAACCGCAACCTTAACGCGGGAGTCAGCGGTGGAAATCACCTTGTCTTCGCCGCGCTGTCTGTTTGCTTCTTCATCGAGAGTGATGCCAAGGTAGCCAAGATAGCCAAGCACCTTCCTGCGGACGGTCGGCGCGTTCTCTCCGATACCTGCGGTAAAGGCGATGGCGTCCACACCATTCATGGCAGCGACATAAGAGCCTATGTATTTTGCTACGCGGTAGCTGAATACCTCGATCGCATTCTCTGCCTTTTTGTTTCCGGCATTCATCCCCTCCTCAAGATCACGGAAGTCACTGGAGAGTCCGCCGGAGATTCCGTATACGCCGGATTTTTTGTTCAGCACATTCATAATGCCTGCAATATCCAGGTTTTCCTTCTTCGCAATGAATTCCATGATAGCCGGGTCGATATCGCCGGAACGGGTACCCATTACCAGGCCTTCCAGCGGAGTAAGCCCCATGGAAGTGTCAACACATTTGCCATTGACAACTGCGGAGATGGACGCGCCGTTGCCCAGGTGCGCGACAATAATCTTGCTGTTTTCCAGATCAAGGCCAAGGAATTCTGCGGCATGTTTGGAGACGAAGCTGTGGCTGGTTCCGTGGAAGCCATATCTTCTCACCTTGTATTTCTCATAGTACTCATACGGAAGCCCGTACAGATAAGCCTTCTCCGGCATCGTCTGATGGAACGCGGTATCAAATACTGCAACCATCGGCACGCCCGGCATCAGCTCCTTGCAGGCATTGATCCCGATCAGGTTTGCCGGATTATGCAGCGGCGCAAGGTCATTGCACTCCTCTACTGCGGCAATCACCTCATCCGTGATCACAACCGAGCTGGCGAACTTTTCACCGCCATGTACAACTCTGTGTCCAACAGCGTTCACCTCAGACAGGCTCGCGATTGCGCCGGTCTCTTCATTTACCAGGGCATCCAGCACCATCTGGATCGCCTCTTTGTGGGTCGGCATCGCAGCTTCCGTGATTTCCTTCTCACCGCCTGCTTTCTGATAGGTCAGTCTGCCGTCGATGCCAATTCTCTCGCAAAGTCCTTTTGCGAGTACCTGCTCAGAGTCTGAATTGATCAGCTGATACTTCAGAGAAGAGCTTCCGCAGTTAATTACCAGTACATTCATTTTAATATCCTCCGGTTTTCTATTAAGAAGCAGGACATCCCGGATCAAATACGGAACCCCCTGCCCTCTTTTCTTTCACCAAAACTTTCAGCAGCCGAGCAGCCAGTTATAAAGCTCCTCGTATTTTCTCGCAGAGCTGTTCCACGAGAAATCCTTCGCCATGCCCCGATCGATCATCTTATTCCATTCACGCTTCTTATCGTGGTAAAGCGCCATCGCGCGCTGTATCGTGAAATACATCTCGTGCGCGTTGTAATTTGCGAAGCTAAATCCGGTGCCGGTACTCTCGTACTCATTGTACGGCTCTACCGTATCCTTCAGGCCGCCGGTCTCACGCACAATCGGAACCGTACCATAACGGAGGCTGATGATCTGCGACAACCCGCACGGTTCAAACAGCGACGGCATCAGGAATGCGTCACAGGCAGCGTATACCTTATGGGATAGCTGCTCTGAATAGAAAATATTTGCGGACACCTTGCCCTGATATTTCCACGCGAAATGGCGGAACATATTTTCATATCTTTCTTCGCCGGTACCAAGCGCCACAATCTGAAGATTATTCTGGCACATCTCATCCATCATATGCTCGATCAGGTCAAATCCCTTCTGATCCGTCAGACGGGATACGATACCGATCATAAATGCGGAATCATTCTGCTCCAGACCAAGCTCCCGCTGAAGCGCACGCTTATTCTTAATCTTTTCCTTGCGGAAATTGCGTGCATTATAATGGAAATCAATCAGCGGATCCGTCTCCGGATTCCAGACGTCATAATCAATCCCGTTCACGATTCCGCGCAGATCATTTGAGCGCGCGCGCATCAGGCCATCCAGGCGCTCACCGTAGAACGGCATCTTGATCTCCTCCGCATAGGTATCGCTCACTGTTGTGATCGCATCGGCGTAAACAATACCGCCCTTCAGATAATTGGCGTCGCCATATGCCTCAAGCTTATCCGGCGTAAAATAATAAGCCGGCAATCCTGTGATATCGCGCACTGTCTTAACATCCCAGACACCCTGGAACTTCAGATTGTGAATCGTGATAACTGATTTGATCCCCTGGTAAAAATCTCCATCCTGAAATCTGTCTTTGAGCATAACAGGAATCAGTCCTGTCTGCCAGTCATGGCAGTGAATAACATCCGGTCGGAACCCTATCGACGGCAGCGCGGACAACGCGGCTTTTGAGAAAAACGCAAACTTCTCAATATCCTGATAAATATTCCCATATGGCTTTGACCCGGAAAAATAATATTCATTATCAATAAAATAAAAATGAATCCCATCCAGCTCCATATGAAGAATACCTACATACTGAGATCTCCACGCCAGATTCATGTAGAAGTGCGTGACATACTCAAGCTTATTCTTCCACTCTTCTGCCATGCACTGATACTTCGGAAGGATCACGCGGCAGTCGAACTCTTCTTTATTAAAGCATTTGGGAAGAGATCCTGCAACATCAGCAAGCCCGCCTGTCTTAATAAAGGGAGTCGCCTCTGATGTGACAAATAAAATGTTTTTCATAGTTGACCCTCCAATAACATCAACTTTATGTCAAATTCCATTAGCTGTTCTCAATTAATTTTTTCAGTTCATCAATCGAAATATTCTTATCCTTTATGATCTTCAGAACTTCTTTTGTCTTTGCTTCTTCTTCTGCTTTCTTCTGCGCCGATGCCAGCTCTTCAAGCTCTGCCTGAAGTCCTTCTTTTTCATCGGTCAGAGCTGCAATTTTATTTGCGTAGCCTGTAATCTTCTCATCGATCGCTTCAATCTTCGCAGTGATAATTTCTGTTTTGGTTCTTCTTTCGCGCGCCATTTATACGCCCTCCTTAATTTATTTTAGCAAATAAAATTATAGGGCAAAACATGGAAATTGTAAAGACCGAATAACCGGGTTTTATAAAAGAAAAAAGTAAGGGTGAAATGAAAATTTAAATTCCACAACTCGGGGGTACAAGTGGAATTCAGTCTTACTCAAAATTCCACTTGTATTTCCGGCGTTCGCAGCAAAAACCTAGTGGAAATCAGTCTTACACCATATGGCCTACCCAATTCTACTGGGTAAATGATGGCGTAAATGGAATGAAGTTTTTCTTCCTTGTTCACCCAGTAATCCCAGAAAGAGTGAAATCCACCGGAAAATCACAAATTTTGGCGTGGAAATAAACTTTTCACTTCAGCAGAAAAAAGTAAGAAAAAAGGAATAAGATTTAATCTCTTTTATCCAAAAAGTTTATCTCAATACTTTCTTCTGCCACTGTTTTCCCGGATACCCGGATTACACTTGTCCCTGCATTCCCATCGGAGCGGATCACCGCAAAGGCTCTGCCCGCAAATGCGCGAATCCGGTTTCCCTTCATGCTTTCATGGCTTGCGGGGTTTCCGGCATCCACTCCAATCAAAGCTGCGCATCCTTCCACCGTAAAGGTAAGCTCCAGATCCGCATCCGGGCAGAATCTGCCTTTCTCATCCTGGATCTCAACTTCAATCTGGCCAACATCCCTGCCATCCGCGGTCAGGTTCGCGCAATCACACGAAACAAGGAGTCTTCTGGGAGGCCCCGCCGTATATACCGTATGGCGGACGACTTCTTTCCCGTCCTGATAGCCGGCCAGCTCGATGCAGCCCGGCTCATAAGGCACATCCCAGCTTAAAAACAGATCCTCCGTCCAGGCCGGTACGGGTGTTTTCTCAAAATGACCAAACCGCTCTGTCATACCGTAAGCCGGGTAGGACATTGCCTTACGTCCATAAGACTTTCCATTCAAAAACAGCTCTGCATACTCGCAGTTAGTATAGCCCAGCACCGGTACCACCGTTCCCCGCACTGTTTTCAGATTCCAGTGGGGCAGCAGATGCGCCATCGGCTCATCCCGCTTCCAGATGCTCTGGTAAAAATAATAGCCATCCTTTTCAAACCCGCAGGTATCCAGTACGCCTGCGCTTGAGGAACGCTCCGGCCAGTGCGCTTCTCCCAGATAGTCTGCTCCTGTCCACATAAAATCCCCGGCGACAAAGTCATGCGTCATGGTATAGCGAAGCAGCCGTCCGGCCTCCACCGGAGCGCTGTAGTAAGGGCGTCTCCACCAGCCGCTCTGATCCGCCATCTCCATCGGATACTGTCCGCGCGCTCCTCCCATTCCGCCGTTTTCCGTGCCAATCACACACCAGCCGGGGTGTGTCCTTCTGTCGTCGTCATAGAGAGTCTCCGCCCTGGTGCGCCACCTGCCCACATAATTGTAGCCAACCACATCCAGTTCATTCAGGAAATCCTCTGTGGCGCTCCATGGCTCCGCGCAGATCTGGTCATTAGCCTGCGTCACGGCTCGTGTGGGATCCAGAGCTTTACAGATCCCCTTCAGGCGCCTGGCAGTCAGATAACCACCGGGGGCACACTGATCCGGCACTTCATTTCCAATGCTCCAGAGGATGACGGAAGGATGATTGCGGTCTCTCAAAAGCATCTTTCTCAGATCCTCCTCGCCGCAGCTTTCAAACCACTCCGAATACCCTCTGCTCTCATGCGTATTGCTTCCTAATGACTTCCATTTCAGGATTCCCCATTCATCAAATGCTTCGTCCATGACCAGAAAGCCCATCCGGTCGCAGAGATCCAGAAGAGCCGGATCCGGCGGATTATGCGCCGTCCGGATTGCGTTTGCACCCATTTCTTTCAGTTTTTTCAGACGCCGCTCCCAGATTCTCGGATGCACGGCCGCGCCCACACAGCCTCCGTCATGATGCAGGCACACGCCGTTCAGCTTTGTCCGCTCCCCGTTTAACAAAAAGCCCTGCTGACTGTCAAATACCGCACTGCGAAGTCCCGTCGCGGTTCGCACCTCGTCCTGCAGGATGCCAGAGACATATACCCGCGTCACAGCCTGATAGAGCGCCGGAGCGTCGGTTGTCCACAAAACCGGTTTCTCTACCGTAAGCTTCTGCGAAACGATCTTCTCTGACGCCCAGGAAGCATCCGTACCTGCCTGTGCGCACAAACTCCCATCCGGCGCAAAAAGCTCTGTTTCAATGCGAATAGTCTGTGCCCCAGGAGCCTCTTTGAACATTCCCTCGGCCTTCACCCGTGTCTCGGCCCGCAAAACCGCACATTCCGCAGTGACCTCCAGCGGGCAGAGCCAGACACCGTATGGCTCTACGTGCACCTTCTTTGTCCGTATCAGCCATACGTCTCTTGTAATCCCGGAACCGGAATACCAGCGGGAAGCCGGCTGCGCAGAATTATCGACCCGCACTTCCAGGCTGTTTTCACCGCCATCCTTTCGCAGCAGTTCCGTGATATCCCACTCAAATGGGGTATAACCATATACGTGTCTTCCCAGAAGGGTCCCATTCAGCCACACCTGCGCCAGCATATATACCCCGTCAAAACGCAATGTGACCCGCGCGTCTTCCAGCGCTTCCGGTAAAACTGCAAATCGTTTCCGGTACCATCCAATCCCTGTCGTCACATATCCGCCGGAGCCGCAGGATGGCGCGTGCTCATCAAAAGGGAACTCCAGGCTCCAGTCATGCGGAAGCGTCACCCGGCGATAAGCGGATGCTTCTGTTTCTTTCGGGATCGGCTCCTCCCCGTGCCGGAAATACCAGTCTGTGTCAAAGCATACCTGTTCCCGCACCCCATTTCCTGTCAAATACATGTTTTCTCCGCCTTTCCAAAAGTTTTTTAATGCTGTTCCGATCGTCCGCGCAATACTCGCGTTGATTCTTTTATCAGTACCTCATGATACAAAAGTCTTCTTTTTGCGAATTCTTTTCCGGAAAGCTGCGCCAGCAGCATTTCTCCGGCCGCTCTGGCAAGGCTGCGGAAATTATAATCCACACTGGTGATCGGGATATAATACCCATCGAGCAATCTGCTGTTAAAGAGAGAGGCAACGCAGATATCACGCGGCACAGCCAGGCCGATTTCCTTAAAATAGTTCATGACCGACACACAGATGCTATCGTCACTGCACACGACACACTCCACGCCTTCCCGCAGGATTTCTCCCACTGCTTTTTCCTGCACGCGCATTTCATCCGCATCTTCAAAAACCAGCCCCGCGCGAACCGGCAGCCCAAAATCCTGCAGTCCGTCCAGATAGCCGTTCAGGCGGGACTGCACCTCGTCATACTGTAGATTCCCACACATCAGCGCCGTTTTACGGATCCCCATCTTTACAAGGGCGGCAATCAGATCATAAGAACCGCTGCGCTGATTGACATCGACCTGGCAGACATCCTGCGCCCGATGGCTCCCGATCAGAACAAACGGCACACCCTTTTCCCGCAGATAGCGGATTTCTTCATCGTCTGAAATCGCGCGCGTCAGAACAACGCCGTCCACCTTATGCCCCTTTATGACGCTTCTCAGGCTGCGAATGTTTCCCGGCTTCGTCTTAGCCACCATCACATGATAACCCGCGCTTTCAAAAACATCGCACAGCGTCATCAGTGTCACGTTGAAAAAAGGAAGCTCCGAATAGTTCTTTTCTGCCGGCATGGTTACGCAAACCACTCTTGTTTTCTTATCTGTATAGCCGGATACATGGGTATGCGGCTCCACCCCTGTCTCCGCCACGTAGTCCAGTACCCTTTTTCTTGTCTCTCCGCTGACACGACCCTTTCCGGAGAGCGCCCTGGATACCGTTGTCGGGGAAAGATGAAGTTCCCGCGCAATTTCCGATATTTGTTTCTTTCCGCTCCCGTTCTCACTGCCAATCCCAGCCACGGTTTCACTCATATGCTTCTCCCTGTCCATCCTTTTTCCCAACAGGACAGTTCAGAGAACCTTCCTATTGAAATATTCCTCTCAAAAAAACCCGGCAATCCATCTTCTTCCCGAAGACTATGCGGGCCGGTCTTTCCGGCCGGCCCTGTACGTTATCCTTCTTTTTACAGCTGGTAATCAGCGAGTCTCTTTCCATGCCTCGTACTGTGAGTAAAATTCATCGTACACATTCTGCAAACCGGAATCGTAGCACTTCTGGATCATTTCGTCAAGCGTGGTATCCACATCGTCTACCAGCCCCAGCTCCAGCATCGGGACATAGTCCTGCAGCACCGTATTAACCGCAGATACATAGGCATTCACATTGGTATCGTCAAATACAAAGGTGATCGTCGGGTTCATAACCACGCGCTCTGCCCATCCGTCCGTAATGACTTTTTCACGCTCGTCTACGCCCGCTTCCTCAAGATCGCCATTCTTGATGGCCCAAGACGCGGAGATTGCACTCGCCGCGAAGTCAGAAGCCGCTTCGAGTTCCGTATAATATCCCTCATCATCGATGCTGTAATGCAGATCCTCGATACCAAGGATCAGCAGACGGTTCAGATAAGTATCAAACTTGATCAGGTCAAGCAGCATACCCGCGCGCTCCGGATTACTGGAACCGGCCGTAATCGCCATATCGTTGTTCGAATAAGCCTCTGCGCCGCACAGATGATCAGTTGTCAGGTCATAAGCCATACAATACACGCCCTCGGTCTCCTCTGCCTGCTCCATATAGGTAAATACCGAAGCATTCCAGGCGATGGAAGCACCCTGAAGCGCGCCAAACGCATCGTCGTCCGTCACCGTATTCGTCAGCGCGCTGCGGCTCCAGCAGCCTGCGTCCGCCATTTCCTTCATATCGTACGCATACTGGCGGAAGCTGTCGCACTCGTAAACCAGCTTAATATCTTCTGCTTCCGGAATTCCGCCGTTATACTCATAGATCATATCCAGATAATTGCTGTCAAGGGCAAGGAAGGTATCGTACTGCTGGCGGTACACATCCCAAAGCTCATTGTTGTCTCCGGCCGATGCCAGCGCGTAGATGCCGCTCTCCGGCGTCTCTTTTTCAGCAACTGTCAGCATAAAATTCTTGTAGTCTTCCCAGCTCGTCAATTCACCAATATCATATTTGTCCGCGATATCCTGACGGATCGCCACAATCTTGCCCATCGGGGACGCCACATTGGACGGAACTGCGATTGTTTTGCCGGAAATCGTAGTCTCATCCCAGCTTTCCTCTGCCTGGTATTTTTCCGTCAGCGGCATTGCCGTGGAAATAAAGTCGTCGGTCAGCTCATAGAAAGACCCCTTTGCCGCCTCTGTGTACATATAGCACCACGGAGCCGTAAAGATCAGGTCAATCTGCTCACCGCCTGCCAGAGCCAGAGAGTACATGGTCTGATAATCGCTCCAGCTCATGAATGTCACTGCCAGAGTGGTATTAAACTGCTCCAGATATTCATTTACCAGCGCCAGCACATCATCCCAGTCGTTTGGCGTGTCTCCGATGAGGTACATATTTACCGTGTAGCTTTTGCTCAGGTCAATCCCCGCATACATCTCCGGAGTCGCTACAATCGTTCCCTCGCCTACCGCTTCCGGAAGCTCTGCCAGAAGCGCCGCCACATCCTCGGACGCGCTCACAGTCAGCGGGCCAGAGAGTGCTACCAGCACGCTTCCTGCCGCCACGCCGCGTAAAAAATCTCTTCTTGATATTGCTTTCATTCCTTTTCTCCTTCTTTGTTTGCAGCAGCAATTCCATCTGGCATCAGAGAATCTGCCGCCAGGAATCGCCGCATGATGATCCAGAACCGCGCCTGCTTATCCATCCGGCTCTGTTCTGAACAGTTACCAAAACGACTTTCATCGTTCCCTATATATACAGAGAAAACACGCATCGGCGCTTTCCCGGCACATCAGCCTTTGACTGCTCCAATGGTAAGCCCCTTTACAAAGTAGCGCTGCACAAACGGATACAGCAGTACAATCGGTCCGGTCGCAATGACCGTCATTGCCATCTTCATTCCTTCCAGCGGAATAGAGGTCAGCGCAATTCCTGATTTTTCCGCTACGATCCGCATCGCCTCCGCGCTTCCAAGCACTCGCTGCAGATAATACTGGAGGGTAAACATATCTTCATTCGTAATATAGAGCATACAGTTGTACCAGTCATTCCAGTATGCCAGCGCAGAAAACAGTCCCAGCGTAGCAATCAGCGGTTTGGTCAGCGGCAGAATCAGCTTTACATAGATCACCATGTCATTCGCGCCGTCGATTTTCGCGGATTCCGTGATTTCAGAAGGAATCCCCGCCATAAAGGACTTCGCGATGATCATATTCCACACAGAAAACATCAACGGCAAAATCAGACCGAAGTAGCTGTTCTTAAATTTCAGATAACGCACGCAGAGCATATACCACGGCACCAGACCGCCGTTAAACAGCGTGGTGAAAAAGAAAAAGAAAGAAATCTTATTCCGCCACGGGAAATCTTTTCTGGACAGTACGTAACCGGTCATTGTCGCCATAATTACAGAACAGAAGGTACCCACCAGCGTCACGCCGATCGTCGTCCCGTAGGAGCGCAGGATCGCGGTGGGGTTTTTCAGGCAAAGCAGATAGCTCTGCAGGTCAATCTCTGTCAGGATGAGCGGATAGCCATTCCGGATCAGGGAGCTGTTGGATGTAAAGGAAGCCACGATAACCAGATAAAACGGAACCACACAGATCAATGCAAAAAAGCCGATCAGCAGGTACCCGACAATATTTACACTTACTACATCGGCAGGAAGCCTCCGACGTCTTTTCACTGCAACGCTCTTCATTTTCCTGCCTCCTTCAATACAGTGCATAGTCCGGGTTCATCTTTTTCACAAGATGGTTACAGATCATAATAGTTACAAAGCAAAGGATCGACTGATACAGACCGGCCGCGGCGGATACGCCGATGTCACCGTTGGTAATCAGCAGGCGGAACACATAGGTATCGATAACATCTGTCACCGGCTGCAGCAGCGCACTGCTCTTTACTGTCTGGTAGAAAAGACCGAAATCCCCCCGGAAAATATTTCCGATCGCCAGCAGTACCAGCGTCATCATGGTCGGGATCAGGGATGGAATCGTCAGATAGCGGATCTTCTGCCACGCATTCGCCCCATCGATGGACGCCGCCTCAAACATTCCCTGATCCAGTCCGGTGATTGCCGCCAGATACACGACGGATCCGTACCCGGTCTGTTTCCAGAGCTTCAGGAAAATCAGGAGCGGAGGCCAGGCGGCCGGTGAATTATACAGATCGAAAGAGGCCAAGCCAAGCAGATTCAAAATGTGGTTAAATACACCTTTTTCATAATTGAAGATATTGTACATGATCGCCCCCACAACGACCCAGCTGATAAAATAAGGCAAAAACATCAGGGACTGCGCGATTTTCTTAAACTTTTTACTGATCAGCTCATTCAGGAGAATAGCGCTGCCCATCTCAAAAATCACACCCATAAAAATAAAGGCAATGTTGTATAAAAGCGTATTTCTCGTCACCTGTCCCAGCTTCCCGGCGATCAGAAGCGCCTTGAAATTACTCAGCCCTACCCACGGGGAACCGTAAATGCCGCCCGCGTACTGATACTTTTCAAAAGCCAGCACCAGCCCGGTCATCGGTACATAAGAAAAAATAATTACATAAATCAGCGCCGGCGCCAGCATCAGAAGCAGCATCCAGTGTTTGCGCACAACCTTCATAAAAGGCTCTTTTTTATACTTTCCAACTGACTTTTTCCTGCCTATTGCTTTCAAATCCTTCCATCCTCCCTCCGTTTTTGTCCGCCCTGAGCATTTTTTATCAGGGAAAAACATTAGCCTCATTATATCATTTATGCATTTTTACCACAATTAGGAGAATATTAGAAGTTTTTTTGTAATTTATAGACAAATCGTCTTTTTTCGGTAAAAAAGAGGTGCGCAATTTAACTTTTGCGCACCTCTTTTGATACTCATCCTGCACTTTTCCTGAACCTGTGGCTTACGGATTCCCATTCTCCGCCGTGAATGAAATATTTAACGCCTCAGAAATCGTGTAGCTCAAATATTTCACCGTCTCATCAATGTCCTTCGGCGTCACGAACATAGTATTTAGATAAGGCGAGATCAGCTCGTGAATCATCTCCTGTTTTTCCGCATAGCTGAGTGTGCCAAGCGTACCGCCCAGCATCTGCATCTGCTCCGAGCGGTCCATCTCGGCGATCAGCTCTTCCATCGTATCGTTTACAATGGTCGCCGCGTCTACGACGGTTGGCACCCCTACCGCGATAACAGGTACTCCCAGCGTCTCCTCATTGATTGCGTCACGATGATTACCGACGCCGGATCCCGGATTGATGCCTGTATCAGTAACCTGAATTGTCCGGTTCAGACGTTTGGTACTGCGGGCCGCAAGCGCGTCAATTGCAATCACAAGTCCTGGCTTTGTCTCTTCTACAACCCCGCGGATAATTTCCAGCGTCTCCATGCCCGTCTGTGCCATGACACCCGGAACAATGGCGCTGATCTCACCGACTGACTCCATCTCTTTGGGAACCCGCCCATACTCCTTTATCACATGCCGCGTAATGCGAAGGTTATTCACAACATCCGGTCCAAGCGCGTCCGGCGTCACCTCCCGGTTGCCCAGTCCGACCACAAGCACGGAAGCTTTTCTTCCCTTCATCAGATGATCCAGATGTTTCGCCAGCTCCTCCGATATCTCTCTGTGGTAATCCTCATCCGGCGCCGACATATTCGGCGCCTCAATCGTGATATACGTTCCGACCGGCTTTCCCATCGCTTTTGCCCCATTTTCTGTCTCAATCGTCACCGTCGTCGTATAGATTTCCCGTTCCTCATCCACATACTCTTTCACCTTCACGCCGCGCATTCGCTCGTCCGCCTCACTCGGATGCTCCGCACATTCCCCAAACGCGGCGCGGTCCGCCGCCGATCGCAGATGAGGAGGCGTCGCCAGATCCTCATAGCTCTCCCGCGCCTCCAGGGCAAGATCGGTCCGTACCTGAAATTTTCCCAGCATAATCGTTCTCTCCTTTGTATTAAGCTGAGATTTAGTTTGCCGAGAATCTGCCACAATATGCAAAAAACGCCCTGTGAGATTATACCTCACAAGACGTTTTTTGATTGTGCATCCTTTACAGGTTTGTATATCCCATCAGATACTGATCTACTTCCTTCGCCGCCTCACGGCCCTCGCGGATCGCCCACACGACCAGGGACTGACCGCGGTGCATATCGCCCGCCGTGAAGACCTTCGGCACGCTGGAGGCGTATTTACCCGGAGCAGTCGCCACATTCGTGCGCGGATTCAAATCAACCTTAAAGGCATCGGTGACATACTTCTGTGCCCCTAAGAAACCAGCCGCGATCAGCACCAGATCGGCTTTTACCGTCTTTTCGCTGCCTTCAATCGGCACCATCATCATGCGCCCGGTCTTTTCATCCTTTTTGCTCTCCAGGCTGACCAGTACGGCTTTGGCAAGCTCGCCTTTTTTGTTCATGATAAATTCTTTCACCGTCGTCGTGTAGATGCGCGGATCATGGCCGAATACAGCGATTGCCTCCTGCTGGCCGTAATCGGTCTTGCAGACGCGCGGCCATACCGGCCACGGATTGTTCGCCGCACGGGTATCCGGCAGCTTCGGCATCATCTCCAGCTGTGTCACAGAGGCAGCGCCTAAACGGATCGAAGTACCAACACAGTCGTTTCCGGTATCGCCGCCGCCAATGACAATCACGTGCTTGCCCTTTGCTGAAATGTATTTTTTATCGGCAAAATTGGAATCAAGCAGGCTCTTCGTCGTCGCTTTCAGGAAATCGACCGCAAAGTAAATTCCCTTTGCCTCACGCCCCGGCGCACTGATATCACGCGGGTTGGAAGCGCCGCAGCAAAGAACAATCGCATCGTATTCCTTCTGCAATTCCTCCGCACTGACATTTTCCCCAACGTTTGCGTTGGTCACGAAGGTAATCCCTTCTGCTTCCATCAGGGCAATCCGGCGGTCAATCACAGACTTATCCAGCTTCATGTTCGGGATGCCGTAGCGCAGCAGGCCGCCAATCCGGTCATTGCGCTCATAGACCGTTACCAGGTGTCCGCGCTTGTTCAGCTGCATCGCCGTCGCCAGGCCGGACGGACCGCTGCCGATGACCGCCACCTTCTTTCCAGTGCGCACTTCCGGCGGATTCGGCTTTACCAGGCCGGTTGCGAATGCATTCTCAATAATCGCGCGCTCGTTCGCCTTTGACGCCACCGGTTCGGTATCGAGATTACAGGTGCAGGCCGCTTCGCAGAGGGCCGGACAAACACGGGAGGTAAACTCTGGGAAGCAGTTGGTCTTGGTCAGACGGTCGTACGCCTCCTCCCAGCTGCCGTGATAGACCAGGTCGTTCCATTCCGGCACGAGATTGTTCAGCGGACAGCCGGAGGCCATGCCGCCGATCATCATGCCCGCCTGGCAGAACGGCACGCCGCACGCCATGCACCGCGCCC
Source organism: Lachnospiraceae bacterium (assembly GCA_021205225.1). Taxonomy (GTDB): domain Bacteria; phylum Bacillota; class Clostridia; order Lachnospirales; family Lachnospiraceae; genus Choladousia. Next base: position 12,904 of record JAJPXX010000070.1, on the reverse strand, counting down.
CCTGCTGCCTCTGCTTTTCCAGCGGCAGCGGAGTGTGAAATTCATTAAAATTCAGAATGCGCTCCTTTGGCGCGGTTTCTGTGTCATTTTCCCTTTTATATTCCATAAATCCAGTTGGTTTTCCCACGGTTCGCGCCCCCTTTACTCATCCTGTCCTTCTGTGATGGCGTAGAAAGCCTCGATTTGCGCCTGTTCGCTGCTCAAGCCCTTCTCCTCCATCTGCACAATCGCCATCTGCATCTGCTTGAACTCATGCGGGATGATCTTTTTGAATTTCGGCAGATAGGTGCCAAAATCATCAAGAATCTGTTTGCCCTTCTTTGAGTTCGTGTATTTCACATGGTCATTGATGATCTCCTTGAGCTCCTGCACATCGTATTTGGACGTGATCAGTTCGATGGATACCATGTTTTTATTTACTTTCGTGTAAAGATCATTGTTCTCATCCAGCACATAGGCGATGCCGCCGCTCATGCCAGCCGCAAAGTTCTTGCCCACGCTGCCTAAGATCACCGCCCGGCCGCCGGTCATGTACTCACAGCCGTGGTCGCCCACGCCCTCAACAACTGTGACCGCACCGGAGTTACGCACGCAGAAACGCTCGCCTGCAACACCGTTGATATATGCGCTGCCGCTGGTCGCCCCGTAGAGCGCCACGTTGCCGATGATGATGTTTTCATCCTCTTTGAACGGTACGCCTGCCGGCGGATAGACAATCAGCTTGCCGCCGGAAAGTCCTTTTCCAAAATAATCATTACTGTCGCCGACCAGTTCAAGGGTCAGGCCCTTCGGAATAAACGCGCCAAAGCTCTGTCCGCCCGCGCCGTGGCATTTGATGGTATAGGTGTCCTCATCGAGGCCCTCCGGATACCGGCGGGTAATCTCAGAACCGAAAATCGTACCGAACGCGCGGTCCACGTTAGAGACATCCAGCTCCACGCTCCGCTTCTGCCCCTGCTCCAGCGCACTGCCAAGCTTCGCCATCAGCACCGTCTCGTCCTTGGTCTGATTCAGCTTAAAGTCAAAGACCTGTTCCGGATCGAACGTCACCTTCTGGCCGCCGCCCGCATAGGGGTTATCCAGAATATTGCTCAGGTCAATGCGGTTTGCGCGCGGATTTGCGCAGTTGTCCTTCTTCTTGAGCAGGTCGCTTCTGCCGACCATCTCATCGATGGTGCGGAAGCCCAGCTTCGCCATATATTCCCGCAGATCCTGCGCGATAAAGCGCATAAAATTCACAACATATTCCGGCTTGCCTCGGAAACGCTTGCGCAGCTCTGGATTCTGCGTCGCCACACCGACCGGACAGGTATCCAGGTTGCAGACACGCATCATCACGCAGCCCATCGATACCAGTGGTCCGGTTGCAAAGCCAAACTCCTCTGCACCGAGCAGAATCGCCATCGCGACATCGCGGCCGCTCATCAGCTTTCCGTCTGTCTCAATACGTACTTTATTTCTCAAACCGTTCATCAGCAATGTCTGATGTGTCTCTGCCAGACCCAGCTCCCACGGAAGTCCCGCGTGATGAATGGAGCTGCGCGGCGCCGCTCCGGTACCTCCGTCGTAACCGGAGATCAGGATAACCTGCGCGCCCGCCTTGGCCACGCCGGCCGCGACCGTACCAACGCCAGCCTCCGAAACCAGCTTCACGGAAATGTCCGCCTGGTTGTTGGCATTTTTCAGATCGTAGATCAGCTGCGCCAGATCCTCTATCGAATAAATATCATGATGAGGCGGCGGAGAGATCAAGCTGACACCCGGCGTCGAATGCCTGGTCTTGGCAATCCACGGATACACCTTTTTGCCCGGAAGATGACCGCCCTCGCCCGGTTTCGCGCCCTGCGCCATCTTGATCTGGATTTCCTTCGCGCTGACCAGGTAGCGGCTCGTCACACCAAAGCGTCCGGAAGCGACCTGCTTGATCGCCGAGCAGCGGTTCTTTCCGTCCGGTCCGATCACCAGACGTTCCAGGCTTTCGCCGCCCTCACCGGTATTGGACTTGCCGTGGAGCATATTCATGGCAATCGCCAGTGTCTCATGCGCCTCCTGTGAAATCGAACCGTAAGACATCGCGCCGGTCTTAAAGCGAGTGACAATCGAATCGACACTCTCGACCTCATCAATCGGCACTCCTTTCTCCGGATAGATGAAATCCATCGTATTGCGGATGCAGCCGGATTCCTCCTGGTTGACCAGATCGGTAAATTCCTTGAACATCTGATAATTGCCGGTGCGGGTCGACTCCTGCAGCAGATGGATGGTACACGGATTGTAACGGTGATGCTCCCCGCCGCTTCTCGATTTGTGCCAACCCATGCTGTCCAGCGTCAGATCTTCCTTCAGTCCCAACGGATCAAACGCCTTCGAATGACGGTAATCAATATCGTCTTCAATATCCTTCAGCGTAATGCCGCCGATACGGCTCACAGTGTTAGTAAAATATTTGTCGATCACTTCCTCGCTGATACCAATCGCCTCAAAAATCTGCGAGCCCTGATAGGACTGGATCGTGGAAATTCCCATCTTGGAAGCAATCTTTACAATGCCGTTGATAATCGCGTTCGTATAATCTTCTACTGCCGCGTAATAGTCTTTTTCCAGCATATTGGTGTCAATCAGCTGGTGGATCGTGTCCAGCGCAAGATACGGGTTAATTGCACTCGCGCCGTAGCCGAGCAGTGTCGCAAAGTGATGCACCTCTCTTGGCTCGCCAGTCTCCAGAATTACGGCAATCGAGGTCTTACGCTTGGTACTTACCAGATAGCGGTTCACCGCCGAAGTCGCCAGCAGCGACGGAATCGGCACGCGGAACTCATCTACGCCCTTATCGCTCAGCACCAGGATATTCGCGCCATCGCGGAACGCACGGTCTACTTCCAGGTAGAGATGATCGATCGCTTTCTCCAGTCCGGTATTTTTATAATAGGTAATCGAGACAACTGCCACCTTAAAACCGGGGACTTTCATATTTTTGATCTTCATCATGTCCGTATTGGACAGAATCGGATTCTGAATCTGCAATACCTGACAGTTTTCCGGATGCTCCTCCAGCAGGTTGCCCTCCACGCCGACATAGACCGTCTTAGACGTCACGACCTTCTCACGGATCGCGTCAATCGGCGGGTTGGTTACCTGCGCAAACAGCTGCTTAAAGTAATTAAACAGTGGCTGATGCTTGCTCGAAAGCACCGCCAGCGGCGTGTCAATGCCCATGGCACTGATACCCTCACCGCCTGTCTCAGCCATATTTTTGATCGAAGTGCGGTACTCCTCATAGCTGTAGCCAAAGGCTTTCATCAGGCGCATCCGCATCTCATCGGAATACGTCTCCACCTTTTTGTTCGGTATCTTCAGGTCCTTCAATGCCACCAGATAACGGTCCAGCCATTCTCCATACGGCTGGCGGTCCGCGTAGCGGCTCTTTAACTCCTCATCGTCCACAAGGCGGCCTTCCACCATATCGACCAGCAGCATTTTGCCAGGATGCAGGCGCTCCTTCTGCACGATCTTTTCCGGCGGAATATCCAGCACGCCGACTTCGGAGGAAAGGATCGCATAGCCGTCCGACGTCACGTAATAGCGAGACGGACGCAGACCGTTGCGGTCAAGCACAGCACCCATGATATCTCCGTCCGAAAACAGGATCGACGCCGGGCCGTCCCACGGCTCCATCATCGTCGCATAATAGTGGTAGAAGTCTTTCTTCTTCTGCGTCATCACTGCATTGTTCGCCCACGGCTCCGGAATGGTGATCATGACCGCCAGCGGCAAATCCATGCCGTTCATGGTCAGGAATTCCAGCGTATTATCCAGCATCGCGGAGTCGGAGCCTTTCGCGTTGATCACCGGCAGCACCTTATGCATATCCTCTTCCATATATTTGGAGGACATGGTCTCCTCTCGCGCGAGCATCTTATCCGCATTGCCGCGGATGGTATTGATCTCACCGTTATGTACCATCAGGCGGTACGGATGCGCGCGCTCCCAGCTCGGATTCGTGTTCGTGCTGAACCGAGAATGTACGATCGCCAGCGCAGACTCATAATCCTCACTCTGTAAGTCCTTAAAGAAGGTACGCAGCTGTCCCACCAGGAACATACCTTTATAGATAATCGTCCTGCTGGAAAATGACACCACATAGGTCGTCTCATTGGACTGTTCAAAAATCCGGCGGACTATATAGAGTCTGCGGTCAAAATCAAGTCCCTTATTGACATCCTTCGGCCGCTCCACGAAGCCCTGCTCGATGTAAGGCATCTTCTCCAGCGCCTTATGCCCCAGAACCTCCGGCACAGTCGGCACCTTCCTCCAGCCGAGGAATTTTAATCCTTCTTTCTTAACAATGCTCTCGAACATCTTCTTCGCCTGATTGCGCTGAAGATCGTCCTGCGGGAAGAAAAACATACCGATACCGTAATCTCTCTCTCCGCCTAAAAAAATGCCAAGGTCGGAACAAGCTCTGGAGAAGAATTTATGCGAAATCTGAAGCATAATTCCTACGCCGTCACCCGTTTTTCCCTCGGCATCTTTGCCTGCTCTGTGTTCAAGATTTTCTACAATACTAAGCGCGTCCGCCACTGTCTGATGGGTCTTAATTCCCTTGATATTTACGATCGCCCCGATTCCGCAGTTATCATGTTCAAACTCAGAACGGTACAATCCGGGTTCCCTACAGACAGATTCAGAATGTACTCTGGAATCCATCCGAAATCCCTCCTCAATCTTCCTCCTCGTATTTTGTAATGCTCTCAAAATGCGAATCACCCGGCCCGCCGCAAATAGCGTTGACAAATCGAACGTTCCCGCAGGTACTCCGCATTTGCTTTTTGTATCATACACCCGTTTTTCCTATCTGTAAAGAAGAACTTTTTCATAAATTTACAGATAATTTGATATTACTTTATATCATTCCATTGTTGTCAGACTTTATGCTAAATTATTACCTGTTTTTCGCTTTTCACGTGCAATTCAATTTAAGAAAGCAAAGAAAAAACGATCGCTGTCAGGTTCGCCCCCATGTGAAACAGAATCGGTTCGCTCAGGCTGCCGCCCCGCTCACAAAGCAGCGCAAGAAGCAATGCCATAGGAAAGGCATAAATCATCTGGATGGGATTTCCGTGATAAAGCGCAAAAAGCAGCGACGAAAAGAAAACAGCCCAACGAACGCTCAGCCTTGTCTTCATCCGTTCATAAACCAGCCCCCGGAAAACCAGTTCCTCTGAGATCGGCACCAGAATGCCCGGACCTGTTATCTGCGCCGCCATCTGACTGCCAAGCAGAGCTTCCTGTGTCTGGTTAGAAAAAGCAGAAGAAATCCCCAGTCCGAAAAGGACGCCGCTCCAGATCACATTCAGCAGTCCTCCGCTCAGAAAACATACCGCATAGCAGCCCAAATGCTTTTCTTTTTTATATGTCTCATGTTTTGAATTTCCTGCCAGACGCAAATCTGTTTCCTGCCGATACATCCATATAACTGCCGGAAGCACCAGAAAAGCAGACAGCGCGGTACATGCCGCGCTGTCAAGAATGTCACCTGCAAAAAACGTTACCCCCTCTGAAATGACCAGATGTATCAATACAGGAGAGAGAACATAAACAGTCCAGACCATAACATTCTCCAAAAATACCATCGCAACTGTTCCATTTCTTCACAGTTACAAAGTAAAGATTTACTGCTCCGTTTCACCGGTTCCCTCTGCTTCCGGAATTACCGGAAGCGTCACGGATTCAATATGCCACTCCTCTTCGTACCAGGATAGAGAAAATTCTGCTGACGCTTCTCCCGTATACGAAACAGTCTGAAATTCCCAGGCATTCGTGCCGTCTGCCCAGATTTCTCCCGTCTCTACCCGTTCTGTATTCCGCACAATGTAACGATACGTAAAGGTCATAACCGTCGTAATCGCGCCATTTTCTTCCTCAGTATAGACAGGAGCCTCAAATTCCGCTTCATAGTCATAAATGCCAACACTCTCAAACTCCGGATGCGTAACCGTATTTTCGCGATAGAATTCTTCCGACTGGTTCTCTATAATCTCCAGAACCTCATCAAGGCAGGCTGCAAATAATGCCGTAAGCTCTTCATTTTCTTCCGAGTTTTCATCATTCACTGCATTGTCCTGGTCTTCTGTACTTTCTGAATCGGTATCCACGTTCTCTGTATCCAGACCTTTTACTACGGCAGCCTGATAGATCTGCTTTAATGCTTCAACCGCAAGCTCCTCACAGGCAGACTCCGCACTCTCTTTGAGCGCCATCTGTCCACTGTAGTCCACATCTCCATCTGCTGTCTCAAGTGTTGCCTCATAAGACTCCAGGATCGCATTTCGAACCACCACATCCACAGTACCGGCAAGCAGACTCGGAATCTCGTAGCAGTCTTTTGACGCACTCACATCCTCGTCCACAATCCAGGAAGCCCCGGCTTCCTCCCCATCCAGATATACTGTTGAGCCAGCCGGAACCGTCACCCGAAGATTCGTTACCATACAGTGGCTCGCGAGGACTCTCCATTGCGGCATCAGCCCAAATATCTCCTCTGACTGTTTTTTTACCGTAAAGCTTCCCTCCATCAGAACAGCTCCGGAAGCATCCAGAAAACTAACGTTGTAATCCACGTATGAATCCCCGTTTGTCCCCTGTCTGCTGGAGATTTCTTCCAGCTGATACGAATCACACTGTACATATTTCTTCGATTGAACCGCCGTTTCATATTCCGCAAGCGTCATCTGCGTATTTTCAGACTGATCCAGCTGTTCATAGGCTTTTTCTGTATCACCCGCAACCAGAAGAGTCAGATATTCCTCTAACGCAGACTCCGGAACGCTCTGCGGGTAATAATGAACCAGATAGGCTGCTCCACCGAATATCACCACCACAAACACCAAAATAATGAATTTGATCAATAATCTTCGAAATACTTTCATGCCAATCCTCCATCCTCTGATCGCATCTGCTCTGTATCTTTCCCTGGCAAATGCCTCGATGTATAGTCATTCGTTCCCTCTCATCTCAGCCGCCAATCGATTCCTCATAGGCGAGGATTACATTCAGATTCGCTTTCTCATATTCATTCAGATAAGAGAACATATTGGCATCAAATTCTTCCGGTGTATACAGCGCCGTATACCACGACTTCTGGCTAAAATACTCCTGTAAATCCTCCGAATTAAACATTCTTCCGTGCAAAGCAAAAATTTCATTTCGGATCAGGCGAAGCTCACTCAGACTATATCCGTATAACTCACTTTCACTGATATATCGGCTGCTGATCCCGGAAATAATTGTATCCGAATCGCTGACCGCCGTACCGGACGAAGCCGAACTGCCCGACGCCCCACCAGAAGAACCAGCTGACGAGCTGGAACCATCTGAACCAAAACCATCCGAGCCTGAGCCAGCCGATCCCGAACTGCTCGAGCCGAAACTGCCTGAGCCAGAACTACTCGAACCGGAACTGCCTGAACCCTGGTACGTCCAGATCGTAATATTATCATCCGAATCCACCGCAACCCATCCGTCACTCATGCTGCCGGAACTGCTGCTCCCTGATATGTCGCTGCTGGCAGAACTGCCGCTGCCGGTTGTGCTTCCGCTGCTCGCTGTGCTTCCGCTGCTTGTTGTACTGCTGCTGCCTGTTGTGCCTCCGCTGCTCGTTGTACTGCTGCCCGTTGTGCTACTGCCCGTTGTGCTCCCGCTGCTCGCTGTACTGCTGTTATTTGTCGTGTTCTCACTGCCTGCTGTGCTACTGCTGTTCGAAGAACTGATACTGCCTGTATTCTTTCCACTGCTCACACCAACTGCGCTTTCACTATTAGCAGAACCTGCGCCTGCAGCACTTACACTGGCCGGTGCATCTGTCTCAGCGTCTTTTTCTGTCTCAGCGTCTTTTTCTGTCTCCGTTTCTTTTTCTGTCCCTGACTTTACTACTGTTTTCTCTGTCTCCGTCTTTTCTTCTGTCTCAGCGTCTTTGGTCTCCTGTTCTGCTTCATCGTCCGCCTTCGTCCCGGTTTCTGACTCAGTTTCCTCTTCTATTCCGGTTTCTGATTCTGTCTCTGTCTCCGTTTCTGTTTCTGTCTCTTCCCCGTCGTTTTCTTCTGTCTCTACGCCATCTTCTAGCATACCGGACGCAGTAACTGTAAAAGCGTCTGTCTGATATACTCTTATATCTTCTGTCTCTTCCGGAATAGAAATTGTTCCATCTGACTCTTCCTCTGTGTTTTCTTCCTCTGAAGAATTATCCATGAACATTTCCACCGACAGAACATCCGTCAAAAACAAATCCACCGTAAGAAAAGAGGCTCCCGCAACCAAAACGCATCCAACCACAAAACCACTGTTGCGCTTTATTATATTCCTCGTCTTCCTCATAATTATTTATACCTCACCCCTTCATGGGGCATCATAACACACTTATGACAAAAAGTCTATTTGAATCTTTTTCCGAAAACCGGATATACGGAAAGCATTGTTATCGTAAATAGAACGATGCCGATCCCCAGCATAATCCATCCTGTAACTGTACTTTCTTTTTTTGACAGAATCTCTCCTCCATCTGACGTCATCCTGTTCCCAATAAAAAACTGTTGATCAGAATCCGTTTCGGTGTCGTTTTGCTCTGCGGAGTCTTCCCCGGCAGCCTGACTCAAGTTTGCAAAGTCATTCTCTGATTGCTTTGTTTCTTCTTCGTTCCGTTCATCGAAACTAACGTTTTGAAGTGCAGCCTCCTTTTCCGATTTCATCGTGTTTTTTTGCACTTTCTCATATGCGGGTACTGACTCATCTGTTGTACTGATATACACCGGGATTTCTTCACTCCAGTATTCATTTCCCGCCATATCGCAAAGCCATATCTGCAGCGTCTGCCATTCCTGCCGGCTCTCCAGTGTAATCCGGATAGCATCTCCAGATGCCGGCTGGTTATTATTTTCCAGGAGAAGCTCACTGTTGTTGTAGATTTTAAGAGAACGCAGACCCAGATTATCACTTGGAATTACGTGAACTGTCATGGTTTCCTCCTCGTAAATTTCTCCACTTTTTACTCCGCTCACTGTACAGGATGGAGCGCTCCAGTCCAGCACAAATGTCACTCTCTTTTGCTGTATTCCCGTGTCGCTCTGGTTTTCAGCCGCATCCTGAGATACCAGCAAAAGCTCGTATACTCCTTCCTGTGAAAAACACTCTGCTGATACTGTATAACAATATCGTTTCCAGGTAGCTGCGCTGCCGTCCATCGATACCATATAGTCAACATCAGCCGTCAACGTTCGCAATATGCCATCATGACGGCAATAAATAGCAGATTCTCCAACATAGTCAATATTGGTTTCGTAAAACACCACATCACAAGCCTCCGACAAAAAATATTGTTCCAGCAAAGCCTTTGTTTCCGCAGATAGATCATAGGCAGAACCATAACGGTTAATTGAAAACTGAATGGTTTTACTGCCAATGTTTCCCGTCCGGTCTTCAGCAGTCACTGAAACCGTATATATATCATCGTAGCTTTGCAGTTCAGGAAAATCATAATATTCTACCCACGCGCCGGTATCGTTGTCTCCACTTTCCTTCACGGGCGGCACATTTCCCTGGTTTACTCCCACAATACTCACTTGCATTGACCCAGGCTTATACCAGGTATCTGAGCAGCTCACCTGTAAAGACACATTGCCTGAATAAGCGGTCTGATCATTTACTCCTGCAATCATAATCGTTGGCGCTGTCTGATCCACACAAATAACGCTGCTTCTTGAATACGCAACATTGCCAACCATATCTGTTGTCTTCACATAGACCCGGAACAGACCTTCCTCTGAAATGAAAACAGATGCAGTCGATCCACATACAATCCACGTGCCCTCCTCTGCTGTTTCTGTCACACTTCCATTCAAATCACAGGGAAGAATCTTATAAGATACATCCTTCAGACCACTCTTACCATCCGGCTCTACATTAATTGCAACTGAACAGGTACCAGATGCATACAGTGTTTCCTCCTGCCAATTCCCGGAGATCTGAAATCTTGCCGATGGTGCTTCCCCATCTACATAATAGTTCTCGTTCTGAACCGCAGATTCTTTTGCAACGGTACCATTCTTTTTTATTTTTTTCAGTGTAAAGGAAATGCTCCCGTCCGCCGTCAGATTTTCCTGGCTGCTTCCCATATTATATCCGCTGCCTGATAATGGCTGAACATAAACCGCGCTCCCTTCTTTCATCCAGAGCAGGCCGTTTTCATCGCGGTACCAGGAATCAGGATCGCCAGTTATTTCATAATGAACTCCCCGTTCCACAGCCTCAGCCTTTTCGGTCATATCCTCCGGCTGCTCCTCAATATCCGGCTCCCCTTTAATTTCCGGCTCTTCTGTGGTTTCTGGCTCTTCTGTGGTTTCCGGCTCTTCTGCGGTTTCCTCCTCTTCTGTAGTTTCCGGCTCTTCTATGGTTTCTTCCTCTGTCATTTCCAGCTCTTCTTCTATCATGATATCTGAATCTGTTTCATCTTGTCTCTGTTCTTCCGTCATAGTCTCGTTCCAGGTCTGAAATTCTGTTTCGTACCCCATCCAATTTTCAGCCCCACTCTCTTGTCCTGTTTCAAACCCTGTTTCTGTTTCAAAGACTGAATCTGCTTCGCTATCAATTTCTGATTCTGCCACAATTCCCGGCTCACTGTCAGATTCCGACTCTGTCTCACTCTCAGGTCTCATTTCCTGCTCTTCCTCATCTTCCGATTCCTTCTCCGTCTCAATTTCGACCTTTCCTTCCGCCGCGCCCCAAAGCAGATCTGCCCCTACAGTATAATTATTCCCAGACGGCAATAGAAGACAGTTTCCAACACCTGCAGCCAAAATTCCAACTATCACTGCTGCCGCTATTTTTCTCCTCATCTGTCTGGCTTTTCTCTGCCTGGCTCTTATTTCTTTCATCCTCATTTCCTGTCCCCCTTAACGACCTGTCTATTGCCGAACCTCTTTCGACAGGCTACTCCTGGTACGCCCGTTCCAATGCTGCTCTTGCTGCCACATTCTGTTCTGCCAGCTTCTCCCGCTCTTTTAAATCATCCGCCATGAATTCTCCTTCCAGGAATTCGTCAATACTCGCAAGTACCCCGGTTGTATCTTCCCAGGCTGCGCCATATTGACGTATGATGCCGGATTTCAGAACCAGCAATGAAAGCAACTCCTCCGCTGTCTGCGCTCGAATTTCAGTTTTTTCCTCCTGCGCCTGATAAAGGTACCACAGTTCTATCAAATCGTTCCAGTAATCCCACTCCTTTGCTTCCCGCTCTTCCTCTGTGCTGGTACTTCCCAGCATCCCATAGTAAGAACCGATTCTGGAAAGAATCACTGCATTTCCATACCAGTCCACATTCTGATTTTCATCCTGCGACGCAATTGCCTGTTGAAACCACCACGCAGCAGCACTTTTCCCTCCAGTTCCGTCATAATAATACCAATACGTTAAACCCATGCGATATGTAAAAAGACCATACGCCTCCGTATTTGAAGCGAGGAACTCCAGCGCAGTATTTCCGTTGTCCGCGCCGGTCGCGTAGATTAACTCTTTAACAGCATTTTCTTCCTCTGCCTCATACAATCCATCCACTGTTACGTATTCCAAAAGCCGCATATACCATTCACTATCCCCAGGATAAAGTGCAGATGCTTGCTGAAAGCACTCTAACGCCATCGAAAGCCCCATTCCTCCTGCCATATTCAAAAGGCGTCGATACTCCTGAATGTTTTCTTCTGTTTCTGCCTCACTAACTTTTCCTTCTTCTGTCTCTGTCTTTTCTGTCTCTGTCTCCGTTACTTCTGTCCCCTGTTCCGAATCGTTTTCCCTGTCACCTTCCAATGCATTTTCCAAATTGCTCTCTGCTTCTTTTTCCGGAATATTATCCGAATTATTCTTCTGATTACCTGACTTGTGCTGCCCTGTATCAGATGACAAAGCCGACTCATACGCCAGAGTCTTTTCCTGATAATTCGCTTCTTCTAACAGATAATTCCCGCACAAACAGTAAAAAAACAGAAGCGTCACAGACAATAACAAAGCCATTACTCCCACTATCCTGGTACTTTTTCTAAACAAAAGCTCACTTCTCTTTGCACGGCAAATAGCTTTATAGAACTGACGGCTGTCTCCGAAACGATTTTCCGGATCCTCCTGCAGACATTTTTTTATGATGCATCCCAGCATCCCATACGGAAAATTCGGGCGAGTCCGATAATCGAAGTTTTGTCCTATATCCGGGGCGCATCCAAAGCAGCAATAATACAGCACTGCTCCTGCTCCATATATATCTGCCCTTGCGTCAACTGTCTTCCCGCTTAACTGTTGCTCTGGAGCTGCAAATCCCCGTGTCCCATACTTTCCTGCCCGTTCTTCCAGAGGATGCCCTCGAATGGATGCTCCGAAATCAATCAGAACAAGCGTCTGATCTGGACGAATCAGGATATTCGATGGCTTGATGTCCAAATGAATAATCGGTTCCTTTCTGGTATGCAAATATACAAGCACCTGTGAAAGCTGCTCCGCCACTGTCCAAAGCAGTTCACATGTCATTCCCTGCGATACCCTCTGATCCAGGCGGCAGCCCTGAATGTATTCCATAATCAACCACAAAAATCCATCATGCTCTATCACATCAATTATTTTAGGCAGAGACGGATGATTCAGGTGCTTCATCATATCCAGTTCATGCATCCTGTCCTCACGAATATTCGTCAGAATCTTCGCAGCTCTCAACTGCTCTGTGCATAAATGACAAACCAGATAAACTGTACCTTCTCCTCCGCTTCCGAGACGTCGAATAATCTGGTAACCGCTGTTCTTCGGCAAAGTATATATCTTTTCTGCCAAATCACTACCATCTCCTCTCTGATTCCTTCAAATGCCAGAAACC
>JAJPXX010000128.1 GCA_021205225.1 Lachnospiraceae bacterium | reverse complement strand
AAGTTGTATTCTGCTGCCATGGAAATATTTGTCGGAGTACGCTCGCCCAAAGCGTATTTACACACATGGTTCAGGAACAGGGGTTATCTGACGAGTTTTATATTGACTCGATGGCAACCAGTACAGAAGAAATTGGAAACCCGCCGCACAGAGGGACTGTCAGGAAGCTTCAAGAGGTCGGCATTCCTTTAGTTCCTCATCGGGCAAGGCAAATTACATGGAAAGACTATGGAAAATTTGATTATATCATCGGCATGGATGAATGGAATATGAAAAACCTTCATCGGATGCTCCATGGCGATCCGGATCACAAGATTTACAAATTGCTGTCTTTTTCCGGTTCTGGACGAGATATAGCAGATCCATGGTATACCGGAGACTTCGATGCAACCTATGAGGATGTGCTGGAGGGCTGTAATGGTTTTCTCACTTATCTGAGGAAAAAGCAAATCATTCCTTTGCAACATCCGTCACATCTGTCCGTGTAATCCCAACCCGGCGCAAGGTTTCGTTGATGTAAAAGATCTGATATTTTTTCGTCCTGACCTCTCCGGCGGCATCCTTCATTTCAAGAATAAAGCTGTATATCTTCTGCTTTTTCAGCTGCTCCTGAATATATTCAAAATCCATGTGTTTCAGGTACTCCCGGCAGGTCGCCTCATCCATGAGGCGGCAGGTCGTCCGGCGAATCTCCTCCTGGAACATACCGGAATCCGCCATCGTCGATCCGTTTTCCGCTCTGCGGGAGAGCATCCGGTAGGTTCCGCGCACCATGTCTACGTCACAGATCAGATCATAATCCATTTTTGCAATAAACTGGAACGTATACTCCTGTATCCTCTGCTCTGTCACATCCTGCGTATAAAAGAAAATAATGATGTCCTGGGTGTACGGGTTCAGATACAGACGGAAATCCATACTGGCAAGAAACATTTTCCCGTTGTTCATTTTCCGCAGGAATTCAAAATGGTGCTCCTGTTTGCCCATCTGGAAATCGGACAGCAGCTTTTCTCTGTTCAGCTGGGCAAGCAGTTTTTCTCTGTATTCCGGATCTACAGCAGAATCCGCAAGCTTTTGCACCAGCTGCTTTAGCGTATCGCCCTCATACGAAATCGAAATATCCTCTGTATGAAAATAGCGTTCCACCCGGCCTTTCGTCAGATTGATCCGTCCACGGATTCCGCCAGGATAGGAGACCTCCGAAAAATAGTTCATTTCCCGCTCGTACATTTCCCGTTCCCGTTCCTGATGGTGTTTCTCCGCTGTTGTATCCATGCATACAGATATCAGGGCATCCCGCCCATTTTCCGCCTTTATCAGCCGTCCGATGTCCTTCACCCAGATATAGCATCCGTCCTTCTTTTTGATACGGTATTCCAGGGAATACTGTAAAGCTCCCGAAAGCTGCGTATCCATACCTGCATTCACTTTTTCGCGGTCATCCGGATGAATGCAATTGATCATCAGCCCATCAATATCAAATATAAAATCCTCTTCACTGTCATATCCAAGAATATCCAGCATCATCCCATTGATGAGATAGATGGGCAGGCCGTCCTCCCAGTAGCAGCCGACCATAGCGCCTGGCAGACTGTCGTTCAAAAGCTGCCGGCGCAGACTTTCCTTTTTCCCAAGTACGTTATTTACGCGCAGCAGGATACTCTCGCGTTTGCACGGCAATCCTTCATAATCATCCGCCCCCATCTCCAGGGCTTCCTCTTCCGTCTCAGCGCCGGCTCTCCCCAGCAGGATCACAGGCACATTCCACACCCGCTTTTCCCGTTTCATCGTATTCCAGATGGAAGACTGGTTCTGCTTCGCAAGAGTGATACTCAGCAGGGTGACCTGAATACGGTCGCCAAATCTGCCAAGGCCTGATAAAGCTTCTTCCTCGTCCGATGCTATTTCCACCTGAAAGCTTTCCTGAAAGATACTGCTGATTTCCTCACAGGCAAACGGATCTTCGCAAATGATAAAAAGAATCCCCTTTCTCGCTCTTTTTTTCAGGACTGCCTCTTCTTTTCTTTGCAGCTCCTGCTTTTTATCTGCCCGACTCTGAAGCAGCTCCTCAAATTTCTCCGGAGGCATGGGTTTGGCCATATAATAGCCCTGTACATAATCGCAGTCCAGATCCTTGAGGCGCTCCAGCTGCCTGCGGGTCTCCACACCTTCAGCGACCACATCCAGATTCAGCCAGTGCGCAAGCCCGATAATATATCTCAGAATCCCCTGCTTTTCCGGCTTGGACATCTCACTTTGGATAAACCGCATATCCAGCTTAAGGATGTCCATCGGCATCTGGTTGAGCATATTCAGGGAAGAATAGCCGCTGCCGAAGTCATCCATCTCAATGATAAATCCTTTTTTTCGAAGTTCCCTGACAGTCTTTACAATCTGATCGGGATTCTCCGTGATCACAGATTCCGTGATCTCCAGATGAAGCCGGCTGCGGGAAATGCCATACTTTTCCGTCAGTCTGACAAAGGTCTCGCAAAGGTCTATTTTATATATGTCCGCCCGTGAAATATTGACTGAAATATTCAGCTGTTCGAAGCCCTCATTCTTCCAGTCACGGAGCATCCGGCACGCCTCTTCCCAGACATACAGATCCAGCTTCGTGATAAACCCGTTTTTCTCAAAAAGCGGAATAAACTGCCCAGGCTGCTGGACGCCCCACTGGGGGTGGAACCAGCGGATCAGCGCCTCCGCATCATGCAAGGGAGCCCCATCCATCCTGTATTTAGGCTGCAGCCAGACATGAAACTGCCCTTCCTCCAGCGCCTGCTCCATGCAGGCAGTAATTTCCTGTTCCCGCAGCAGACGGTTGCGAAGCTCATCATCATAATAAGCAAAATATTTCCCATACTGCCCTTTTATGCTTTTGACCGTTTCGAGTGCCCAGTCGCACATCTGTTCAATAGAAACATTCCGCCCTCCGGTCACGTAGATGCCCCACTTTACCACAATTCTTTTAACAGCGGTAAGCTGGTTCAGTTCATCGGTAATCTGCCGGAACAGGTCGTCGGAATACGCTTCCTCATGCTCCCTCATGCACACAAACAGATCTGAATTAAAATGTGCGCACAGACCTTTCCCACTCGTCATTTTCATCAGAAGATCCGCCGCCGCGCATAAAAGCTTATCGCCGTTCTGCCGGCCATACACCTCATTTATCAGCTTAAAATTTTCAAAATCGGAGCAAATAATATCATACTGTTTCTGGGGATTCTCCTGTAGGATCTCCCTGGCGCACTGATAAAAATACTCCTTACTGTACAGCCCGGTCAGCCAGTGATTCTGTTTGCTGGCTGGCACTGCCGCCAGATGTTCGCTGCTGTTTTCATTCTCATCAATAAGCAATCGGTTTTTCTGTGCCATCTGATTTCTCATCTTTCCTATCCGGCGCGAAAATCACTCGGATAACATTCTATGATTTTCCTCTTCAATTGGCAAATCCTGGATATATTTAGATTACCACTATATATAAAAC